>SFZB01000066.1 GCA_004558975.1 bacterium | reverse complement strand
GCCATACTCCTTTACGTTGTATTAGCAAAATCGGTTGCCATAAGCCCTATTCAGGGCGCTTGTTCTGCGCTTCCCGCACTTGCCCCGTAGTTGACAAGGTACGGAATCTCATATACCTGCCCTGCGTTCACGTCCTTCCAGAACTTCGCCGTCACCCGGTACTCATGCCCCGGATTGACCTCGCGACCGTTCCAGTCGGGGTTCCATCTGCCCGTTGCCGCGAGTGCCTCCTCGGACACGAAGTCCATGAAGATGGCGAGCGAATCCGAGCAGCCGGCGAACAGATACTTCCCGACGCTGGTCTGTGTCTTGGTATTGACCTTCACCAGAGACGCCCCCGGCAGATAGATCTCGGTGAGCCCGGTGCATCCGGCAAACGCGTAATCCCCGATGCCGACCACGCTCGAGCTGAGCGTAATGCTCCGAATGTTCTTGAGTCCGTAGAACGCGTACGCACCGATGGTGTAATCGTTCTTCCTCTCCGGCAATACGAGTTCCGTCGCGTCGCCGACATAGCCGACGAGCACCGCGTCATTGTAGAACATAAACCCGTTCTCGTCCGTCTTGACGCGGACGGTACTCGACTTGTTCTCGACATGGATTTCCGACACGTCACCGGGCGATTGCAGACTTCTATTGACGATTTCGATCATGCCTTCGCAATCGGCGAACCAATACTTGCCGATCGACCTCACTGATCTCGGTATGGTGATACGCACCATGGAGAGCGCGCCGTTGAAGCAGAACGCGCCGATGGACGTCACCGCATTGTCCGTCCCGTCGCTCGCAAGGAACGTCACCTCGCGGAGCAGTACGCAGTCCGTAAAGCATCCGAAGCCGAGGGACGTGCCGTCGCTCTTGATCTCGAGCGTCAGAAGTTCACGGCAGTCGCGGAAAGCCCCGTCGCCGATGACCGTGCAGGCGAAACCGGTAAATTCCACTTTTCTGACCGGCGTCGATGCAAATGCGTGGTTGCCGATCTTCTTAAGATTCTTGTTCAGCGTGATCTCGACGAGCGCCGAATCGGCAAACGCACGCTCCCCGATGGCGGTCGTCTTCGCCCCGAGTGTCACGCGGGTGATGTCCGCATGGCGGAACGCATAGGGCGCGATCTCGTACGCCACGCCGTTATCATCGGCAGGAAGCGTCAGCTCCGTCTCGTTGCCGGTATAGCCGAGCAGATCATGGACGTTCCCCTCCGTCATCCAGAGGTAATCGCCCCGTTTTTCGATGGCGGTCGCGATGCGGATCGCGGTCGCGTTCAGCGTCAGGAATCCGTAGGACGCATTCCCTGCCTTGAGCGTCAGCGTCGTGTTCCCGTGGTTCACCACCTCGAAGAGCCTGTCACAGTTACGGAACGCATAGCCGCCGATATCGGCAAGCCCCGCACCAACCGTCACACTGACGAGACGACTGCACCCCTCAAAGGCGCGGGCGCCAATCGTCGTCACGCTGTCCGGCAGCACCACGGTGAGCAGTCTCTCCGCCCCGCGGAATGCCCCGGCGCCGATGGTAACGAGCCCCGTGGGGAGCGCGGCATCGGCAAGCTTCACACAGCCGGTAAACGCCGCGTCACCGATCGCCGTCACGGTACCCGTATAGGTGATTTGTGCAAGACGCGCGCATGCGTTCGCGAACGACGCGGGAATCGCGGTCACGCCGCTCCCGACGGTGATCGCGGTCACGCCGCTGCCCGCGAGGGTAGCCTCGCCGAGCACCGTCACGGAGTCGGGGATGACGACGGCGCCGAGCGCCGTGCAGCGGTAGAACGCCCGCTCACCGATTTCGGTGAGTGTCCCGGAGGGGAACCGCACCGTCTCGAGCGCGGCACAGTCGCGGAAGGCTTCCCGCCCGACGGAAGTCAGACGGGCGGCGGAGGCATCTACCGTTTCGAGCCGAATCGCATCGCGGAAAGCGTTGTCGCCGATGCCCGTCACGCCCGCGGAAAGCTTCACCGACCGGATGTCGGTCTCGGCGCGGAACGCATTCGCGTAGATCGAATAGCTTTTCCCTTGATAGTTTGCCGGGAGCACGAGATCGGTCGCTTCGCCCGCATAGCCGACGAGATACACCTTGGCGGCGTCCGTCGGATCGACGAAGAAGAGATAACCGTCCTGCTCCACCACGCGGGAGGTCCCCGTCTTGGCGGGTTCAAAAGGCGTATAGTAGGCAATCTGCCCGTTCAGCGTCTTGCCGGCGGTAATGGTACTGGAGGAGCGATTGACGATATCAATGAGTTTGTAGCAACCGCCGAACGCGCCGGCAAGGATCGAAACCGTACCTTTATCGGGCTTTCCGATTTCCACGCTGACGAGAGAAGAACAGCCGTAGAACGCGTTCTGCTGGATCGTCGCGACGGCGGGGAGCACCAGCCGTACCAACCCCGTATCACGGAACGCCTCTTTGTAAATGGTCTTTACCGTCTTCGGCAGCGCCACGCTACGGAGCGAGAAGCACCCGGCGAACGCCGCGTCCTTCACCGTTTTCGGCCCCTCCCCGATCGTCACATCGGAGAGCGCGGTACAGCCGCGGAAGAGTGCCGCCGGGATATTCCCGAGCGTACCGGGGAGCGCCACGGTCTTCAGCGCCGTGCACCCCTCGAACATGCCGTCCTGCAGAACAGACACATTGTCGCCGATTGTCAGCGCCGTCAGACGCGTGAGCCCGGCGAACGCGCCGCCGTCGGAGGGATAGGAGTCGCACTGTGCCGCGTCGAAGCGCAGCGTCTCCATGCGGGCACAGCCCCTGAAAGCGCTGTCGCCGATCATGCCCACATTCTCACCGATGTAGAGCGTCTGCAGCGCGGTGCAGTTCTCAAATGCGTGGGCACCGATGGCAACCACACTGTCGAACATGGTGACGCTCGTCACCTGTGTATTCATGTAAAAGGCGTACGGCGCGATCTCCGTCACGCCCGCCGGGATAACGATCTCGGTGCCCCGCCCGTCGTATCCGACAAGAGTCGTCCCGTCGAGGAGATACCCGTTTTCGTCCGTCTTGACGGTACCGGTACGGATCTGCTCGCACCCGACGGTGGCATCCTCCGTCTCGAGCCCTGCCGGGACATGGAAGGAGACGAGCGACACGCAGTTCTCGAAGGCGCCGAGACCGAGGTCGGTCACAGCATCGAGGTTGACCTCGCGCAGGCGGTAACAGCCGGAGAACGCGTTGTCACCGATGGTTTTCAGCGTTTTCGGGGTGACGACGCGGCGCAGGTTAACGCAGTTACGGAACGCGCCGTCGCCGATCTCATCGACCTCGCCGAAATCAATCCAGACGATGCCGCGCATGTCGGCGAAAGCGTCGTTCGAAATGTGCTTGACGCCGCTCTCAATCTTGAGGGAGGTCACCTCGTCGGCGTATTTCGCCCAAGGGGCTACCATGCCTTCATAGTCGTACATTTCGTCGGAGACGCCGCCGATGACGAGCATCCCATCGTCGTAGACCTTCCAGGTGGTGCCGTCATTTCTGCCGGCGCCCTCATATTTCACCGTCCTGTCCGCGAGGGACACCACCCGCTCGCCCGCTATGGGGGCCGGCTGCTGCCCACAGGCGGTGCACTGCTGCCCGCAGGCGGTGAGCGCCAGTGCAAGGAGCAGGACCGGCAGGAGTGCAAGCAGGACTCTGCGTACCGATTTCATCTGTGAGTACCTCCGCGTCATTCTCGCGCGCTCCCGCGCACGGAAAAACCTTATTATGTAGTTACCAAATTATATCTTATTTTCCGTGGGCACGCAAGGGGCGAAAACCAATTTCGGAAAGGTGAACAAATTGCTTTTCGGTTTTTGTATATTTTTACATTTCCGCCCCCCGATGGGCAGACGCGCCCTATTTTCTTCCTTGTTAAAAACCGTACGTATGCGCGCCCGCGCGCTGTTTCTCGTGTGCTTGCCCGGATGCTTTTCCCGCTCGCAATTCCTCCGGGTGAGTCTCCCGGGCGCCCCTTTTTCTTCCGTTCCGCTCCCCGGGTTCTGCCGTGCAAATGGGACGCATACATTGTGATACGGAGGAATTGAATCATGCCATACTGTAACGCCTGCGGAAAATATATCCGGGAGGGGTTGCTCTGCCCCTATTGCACCCGTGTCTCCCCCGATGACGAATATGATCCCGTCCCCGACGAAGAGGAACGGGATGCGGCGTCTTTCCCGGAGGAACCCACCGACACCTCCCCGAACGGGGAGGAGCCGAGAGAATCGGAAGAGAGCGCCGTTTTGACAGACGAATTTCAAATGTTTTCGGACGAGGAAGCGGCGGTGCCGCCCGACCCCGAAGCGGACGCTTCGGAGGGTGCCGAAGTCGGTATCTCCCACGGGGGAGACGCCCCAAGCGGGGGGAATGCCCCCTCCGGCGATCGACGGAGCGCGGGATCGACCGCCGGGGATCCTGTCCCGGAGCTGAACGCCACATTCCGGCGCGCCTACGCAAGGATCCTCGACACCGAGGACACCACCGACCGCTTCTCGCCACGCGACGTCCGCGCGCACCGTACCATGGCGGCGCTGTCATACCTCGGTATTCTCTGGGCGATCCCGTTCTTTTTTGCGCGCACGTCCCGCTTCGTGCGGTTTCACCTCGGGCAGGGGTTGCTCCTGCTCCTCGCGGACGGGATTACGGCGACCCTTCTCGGGCTGACGCTTCTGCTCGATGGGCTCGCGCCCGCGGTCAGCCCGGCGCTCGCCGCCGTGGTGGAGGTCATCGCCATCCTCTCGCTGGTTCTGAAGATCTGCGGTGTTACCTTTGCCCTGCGTGGCAGGGCGCGGGAGCTCCCCCTGATCGGCTCCTGCGCCGACGCGGCGTAAACACCAAGCGAGCCGCACAAGCAAACACAATTCCGGGGGCACATCCGTTATCCACGAAAAGAGGGGGCACGAGACCCCCTCATTTTGTTCGTCTCCCTCCGCCGCGTGCCCTCGCGAAAAACCAAGCGCCCCGCGCATCACTCGCCGGCTCGCTCTTTCGGCGCGCATATTTTTCTGCTTTTCCGTCGCGTTGCCCTCGCGAAAACCAAGGGCTCCGCGCACGCCTCGCCGGCTCGGCGTTTCGGAACCCATGTTTTTCTGCTTTTCCGTCGCGTTGCCCTCGCG
>SFZB01000021.1 GCA_004558975.1 bacterium | reverse complement strand
AGAAGCGCAACATTGAAAAGGCAGAAATCCTTTACAATTTTGTCGGAGCAATCGACAGACCTGTTCGGGGGGCGAAGAACCCATTGACGAAGATAACCGAAATCAACGAATAGTAAGAGTCAGGCGCGGCATCACACCGCGCCTGACTCTGAACTTTGCGCCTTTACCTGAAATCTTCAGGGGGGGAGACTGTGGGTAAACGGGCTCTGTCAATTTTAATAGGCTTTTCCCCAGTAAACAAGTTTGGTCGCGGGCTTTCCGCAACACACGCACTTGTCTCCGATCGGCTCTGCGCCGAACGGCATACAGCGGGAGGAGACGTCGGCGACTTCCTTGAGTTTCTCCTCACAGGCGAGTTCGCCGCACCACATAGCTTTGATATAGCCGCTCTTCGTCTTGGCGATTTCGATCATTTCGTCGAGCGTGTGCGCCTCGAAGGTGCGGTTCTCTCGGTTTTCGAGTGCCTTCGCGTAGAGGGCGGCAGTCACCGTGTCGAGCAGGGCAGGGATCGACGTTTCCAGTGCGTCGAGCGGGACGAAGGTCTTTTCGCGGTTGTCGCGGCGCACCACGACGCAGTGTCCCTCGGCGATATCGCGGGGGCCGATCTCGATGCGGAGCGGTACACCCTTCATTTCGTATTCGGAGAACTTCCAGCCGGGCGTGTTCTCGGAGTCGTCCACCTTTACGCGGCAGATCTTTGCGAGGCGGTCGCGGAGCGCGTAGGCGGCGTCCAGTACGCCCTCCTTGTGCTGCTGTACGGGGATAATGACGACCTGGATCGGGGCGACTGCCGGAGGCAGAACCAGCCCGCTGTCATCGCCGTGCGTCATGATGATGCCGCCGATCATACGGGTCGAGACACCCCACGAAGTCTGGTGGCAGTATTTCAGTTGGTTGTCGCGGTCGAGGTACTGAATGCCGAACGCACGGGCGAAGCCATCGCCGAAGTAATGCGAGGTGCCCCCCTGGAGCGCTTTGCCGTCGTGCATCAGCGCTTCGACCGTGTACGTGGCTTCGGCGCCGGCGAACTTTTCTTTGTCGGTCTTTTGACCGCGGATCACGGGGATCGCCAGTTCATGCTCATAGAAGTCGGCGTAGACCTCGAGCATACGGCGCGTCTCTTCGATTGCGTCCTCGCGGGTCGCGTGCATGGTGTGACCCTCCTGCCAGAGGAACTCGCGCGTGCGCAGGAACGGGCGCGTCGTCTTTTCCCAGCGGACGACGGAGCACCATTGGTTATAGAGCTTCGGCAGGTCGCGGTAGGATTTGATAATATTGGCGTAATGCTCGCAGAAGAGCGTCTCGGACGTCGGGCGGACGCAGAGTTTTTCGGTCAGGGGCTCGGAGCCGCCGATCGTCACCCATGCGCACTCGGGCGCGAAGCCCTCCACGTGGTCTTTTTCTTTCTGTAAAAGGGATTCGGGAATGAACATCGGCATATAGACGTTCTCATGCCCGGTCGCCTTGAAGCGGGCGTCAAGAAGTCTCTGAATATTCTCCCAGATGGCGTAGCCGTAGGGGCGGATGATCATGCACCCTTTGACGGAGGAATAGTCGATGAGGTCGGCTTTCTTCACAATATCGGTGTACCAACGGGCGAAGTCCTCGTCCATCGGGGTAATTTGTTCGACGAATTTTTTGTCGTTTGCCATGGCGGAGTCTCCCTGCATATCCTGTAATAATTGATAGCATTATTATACTGAACGAACGCGGTTTTGTCAAGTTTTCCCGAATGATCGGCGCCTTTTAGAGCACTGTGCATGGGAGGCGGGGAGAAAAGTGCAAAAAAATGGATATTTCCGCCGTGATGGAAAGTTTTTTGCATTTTGTAAAGAAAAGACTTGCATTTTCATCGCGAAAACAGTATAATTGAACAGTCGGTGCTTTGAAAAACTGCAATTTGGCAAAAGATTTTTTTCATTCGGTGAGAATTATGAATTATCAGGAACTGAATCAGGAAGAACGGGCGATCGCCCTCGGCGCGGCGCGCGCCGCTCACAGAGCGCAGTGCGCTGTCGGCTGTCGGCTAGACCTCTCGCGAGGGAAGCCGGCGGCGGAGCAACTGGATCTCAGTCTGCCGATGCTTTCCGTTGCGGAATACAAGGATGTGTCGGGTGTAGACTGCCGGAATTACGGCGGGCTCCTCGGGCTTGATGAAATGCGTCGTTTCTGGTCGAGCGTGACCGGGATCCCGTTTGAAAATATTGTGTCGTTCGGTAACTCCAGTCTTTCGCTCATGTACGGAATGATTGCTCGCGCGATGCTGTACGGGATGCCGAACTCGGCGATGCCCTGGTGCCGTCGTGAGAAGCGGAAATTCCTTTGCCCGGCGCCCGGCTATGACCGGCATTTCCGCGTGACGGAGACGCTCGGTTTTGAACTTATTACGATTCCCATGACGGCGGACGGTCCCGATATGGACGCGGTCGAGGAGGCGGTTCGGGACCCGGATGTTCTCGGCATCTGGTGCGTACCGAAGTATTCCAACCCGACGGGGATCACCTACTCGGACGAGACGGTCAGACGCCTTGCCCGCATGGAGACGGCGGCGCCCGACTTCATGCTGATGTGGGATAACGCTTATGCCGTCCATGATTTCGTTGAGGACGGCGATCACCTGCTCGACATCATCGCCGAGGCGCGGAAATACGGTCATGAGGACAGGATTTTCTATTTTTCTTCCACCTCAAAGATCACATTCCCCGGTGCGGGTGTTGCCATGATGGCAATGAGCGCGCGCAACCTCGCCTATGTCAAGCCGCTCCTCGGAACGGAATCAATCGGACCCGATAAACTGAACCAGTTGCGCCATATCCGTTTCCTCCCGGATAAGGAGGCGCTGGTGCGGCACATGAAACGGCACGCGGAGATTATCCGCCCGAAGTTTGACCTGCTCCTCGAGACCATGGAGCGGGAGCTGTCACCCTGTGGCTACGCTACATGGACGAATCCCTGCGGTGGCTACTTCGTCAGTCTGGAAGTACCGGCGGGGTGTGCGAAGCGGGTGTGGAACCTTTGCCGTGAGGCAGGGCTCACGCTGACGGACGCCGGCGCCTCGTTCCCTTACGGGCGTGACCCGAAGGACTCTAACCTGCGTCTCGCTCCGACGTATTGTTCGCTCGATGACGTGCGTGTCGCGTCGGAGATTCTTTGCACGTCGGTGAAGCTCGCAGCGCTGGAATCCCTTGATGCCTGACTAGCTCATAAAAAACAATCCCCCGATGCCTTGGCATCGGGGGATTTTGATAGAACCGCACGGGCAATCGTGCCCGCGCGGTTCTTTGGGTTGTCGGTGAAAGGAAACCGGTGAAAGGAAATCAGTCGAATTTGAGCAACAGTTCCAGCACCCGCTTCGCGCACTTTTCGAGGTCGGCACGGGTCAGGTACCCGCGTTCCAGCGCCACCTGCACACGTTTCTTGGAGCCGGAGGGCATACGGATATCATTCCCGGCGAGGACTTCGCGGTAGTGCTCCGCGTCGTTGTTCCAGTCGGTCGTGACGACCCCGCGGTAGCCCCATTCTTCGCGCAGAATTCCTTCGAGGAGCTCGCGGTTTTCGGACGGGTAGGTACCGTTGACGAGGTTGTAGCTGGTCATCAGGCTCCAGGGCTGTGCCTCTTTAACGGCGATCTCAAACCCGCGCAGGTAGATCTCGCGCAGGGCGCGCTCGGAGACGCGGGAATCGCTCCATTTGCGGTTGGTTTCTTTGTTGTTACAGCAGAAGTGCTTGACACACGCCGCGATATGCTGTGACTGAATACCGCGCACGCAGGCGGCTGCCATACGTCCGGCGACAAGCGGATCTTCGGAATAATACTCGAAGTTTCTGCCGCAGAGCGGACTGCGGTGAATGTTCAGCGCCGGCGTCAGCCAGATCGCCATATTGTTTTCTTTGACTTCTTTTGCACCGGCGGCGCCCACCTCTTCGACGAGGGCGGTATTCCAGGTGCAGGCGAGGAGCGTTGCACAGGGCCATGCGGTCGCGACGACCCCTTTTCCGCCCCAGACGCGCATACCCGCAGGTCCGTCGCAGGTCATCGCGTTCGGGATGCCGTAGTAGTCGATACCGCCGAAGCCGTGGGTGTCCGCGACGCCGGTGTTATGCGCGCCGCTCACGAGGTCGATGAGGTCGGCGTCGTTCAGCTGGGCGAGGAAGGCGTCAAGCGTTGCTTTGCCGTTCGCGACGTCCTCGAGCAGGATGAAGCCCTCGGGACGCTTGTTTTCGGTGCGGCAGAGCTGCAGATACTCGAAGTTCCAATGCGCCTTTTCGGGGAAGTCGGAGGTATCCTCCGTCGGAGCGGGGTCATCCGAGACCGCGAGTGTCTCGTAAGTGCCGTCCGCGCGCAGACGCTTCGAGAGCTTATGCGGCGCGACGTAAGCGTGGAGTTGTTCGACTATGGTATCTTTTGCGACCTTGTGGGTCAGCACGGGCGTGAGCTCACGGACAGAGGTGCCGATGAAGACGGTATAGTCCCCCGCTTCCAGCACGCGCGCGGAGCGGCAGACCGCCCCGGTATCGTCAAAGGACGCCATATCGGTGACGGGGAAGGACAGACGCACGAGCCGAGTTTCGCCCGGTGCGAGCGTATCGGTCTTGGCAAAGGCGGCGAGGACATATTTCGGCTTGCCGAGCTTGCCGGACGGCGCGCTGAAGTAGACCTGTACCGTTTCTTTCCCGGCATAGTCACCCGTGTTGGTGACGCGGCAGACGAGACGGATGATGCCGTTATCTTCCTTGGCGTCCGCATTCTCCACCGAGAACGTCGTGTAGGAGAGACCGTAGCCGAAAGGATAGTTGACGCGTGCCGCCGCGCCGGGGATCGTTTCAAAGTAGCGGTAGCCCACATAAATATCGTCGGTGTATTCCGCGTATTCTTCCGAGTCGTTGAAGTTGGCGGAAGAGGGGTAGTCGGCAAAAGTCGCGGCAAAGGTGTCGACCAGCCGCCCGGAGGGGGTCACGGCGCCCGAGAGGATATCCCACTCGGCGTACCCGCCCTCGAGCCCCGCCTGCCATGCGAGCAGGACGGATTCAATGCGGTCGTTTTCGCGGAAATAGGAGGTGTCGACCATGCCGCCGACGTTAAGGACGAGGACGGTGTGCGGGAACGCGGCAGTCACCTCTTTGATGAGGTTGCTCTCCGCTTCGTCAAGATAGAAGTCGCCGTCGCCGGGTTCCCCCTTGCGGTCGGAGCCTTCGCTCGAGAAACGGCAGATGCTGACAATCGCGGTATCGGCGAACAGCGCCGCGTCCCTGAGCATGCCGTCGGGGAGGGTAGCCTCGGGGATGCAGCCGGGGAGTTTGCCCTCGCGATATGCCTCCGAGACAAGGTGGGAATAGAAATCGTTCAGCGGCTGATAGACCGTCACGTCACCGCGCTTCGCGGCATCCGTCACGGCATCGATGAGATTGTGCGTGAAAGCGGTCGTTACCTCGCCGGAGCCGCCGCCGCCACGTACATAGTCCGCGCTGCCGACCCCGAAGAGCGCGATACGCGCCCCGGTCTTCAGCGGGAGGAAGTGATTGTTGTTTTTGAGCAGCACCATGCCCTCGGTCGCCGCGCGACGGGAAAGCGCGATGTGTGCGGGGGACGCGGTGACGAGCCTGCCGTCCTCTCCCATCGGCACGCAGGGTTGATACAGGATCCGTTGCCATCTTTGACTGACTTGCATGGGAATTTCTCCGTTTCCTATCATCGGACGTTGGGTCCGGTCATTTGTCGGTCTCGGGCGGCGCTTTGCGCCGCCGGGGTATGATTTCGGTATACCAAACTCATTATATCGGTTTTTTGCGCGCCGTACAAGGACAATTTTGTTTTTTATATGTATTATTTTATTATTTTGTTTGGGAAGAATCGAATCGTTATATTCCGAGGATTTCTCACAAAAAGAATGCGGGGCGGCATTACCGCCCCGCACCGTTTGATCGGTCACAGGAAAGTCTTTATGGGAGAGAAGGCTCAGATTTCATTCTTTTCGCCGTACCAGGCGAGCGGGAGGGGAGAGACGTTCGCGGCAGTAGCGCGCACGCCGTGCTTTGCGAGGTCGGTATAGGTAGCTTCGCGCAGGTAGACGAGGTTCGGACCCGCGTCGACCGTGACCTTACCGCCCACGGCTTCGACGATCTTTTCCGCTCCGAAAATATCCGTCATCACGATATAGGAGGATTGGGTCCACGGAATCGTCACTTTGTTCGGCGAGAGCGGGGAGAAGACGACCGTCACGAGGTCGACGGAATCGGTGTCGGGAATCAGTTCATAGGCGATGCCGGTCGGCGTCTCGAGCAGCACCTTGCTGAGTGCCGGGTTCGGCAGCATCTGCGACATCACCTGAATGGCGTAGCAGGCGAGGCGCCAGTCCGCATCAATCCAACGTTTGTTCGAAGCTCCGGCACCGAGCGTGCTCGAGTCTGCCTGGAACTGCCCGTAGTTACAGCCGTCCGTGTCGATGATGGACATGAAGGTGATACGGTCAATGCCGTTGCGGATCGCGTAGAGGTAATACTGTACCTGCATATACGCCTGTTCCAGCTGGGTGTGGGCGCCGCCGCCGAGGAGACCGCCGTCGGATTTCAGTACGTTCCAGCCACATTCGGTGAACCAGATCGGCATATCCGCCTTGCCCTTATCGCTGAGCAGTTTGCGGAGGGAATTGATATTGCTGGAAAGCCTGAAGTTGGAGTGTCCGAACGGGGAAGTCGCCTGACTGCCGTCAATGTAGGGGTGTGTCGAGAGAATATCCATGGTCGAGACGGTATCGATATCCGCTTTGGTCGTGGTACCGTCAACGCCCATGATTGCCTGCAGCTTTTCGGAACTTGCGATTGCACTGTTCAGAATGCTGTACAGCGTGGTGCCGGTCGAGCAGTCTTTGCTCTGCTGGAAGATGGTCTTGTTGTCGATCTGCAGGACGCTGTTGATGAAGTTATAGTCCAGACCGTTGACACCGCCGGCGCCCATGCCGACCACGTAGACGGTCGGACTGCCGGTCACATCATCGTCCGGGCAGTGGTATTTGATGGTGTTGTAGGTGACGATCTGCTCGAGCGCGTAGATGCAGTATTTGAGGAAACTGTATGCGTCATCGGAGCCGTCCGGGCGCCTCACGCCGAACAGGTATTGGAAGTTCGGCTCGTTCTGCACCTCAATGTAGCGGATCGGGTTGTAGTTGCCTTCGTAGTTACGGCTCCCGTCCTCGTGATAGAAGAAAGAGCCTTTCGGACCGTAGCGGTTCAGGATCTCTTCGATGTTGCTGACGACAGCTTCCAGATACCGCTTGAAGTCGTAGTTGGAAAGATCCCACAGCTCCGGATTGGTGTTGGTTTTGTTGCTCCCGGAATAGTAGTTGCCCATGCTGACACCCGCGGTCAGCATGACGGAAGTGTTGCTCTCGCAGAAAGCTGCCATCACTTCGTCGGTGATTTGGTTGGCGTCCCAGTTGGTGCGCAGATTGGCGATGCCCATCGCGCTGAGGTCTTTGTAGAAGTTCAGGTACTCATGTGCCGCGCCGGCGTAGATGCCGTAGACGGGGACATCGTTCCGTCCTGCGGCGATAATCGCGTTTTTATCGCGGAGGGAGTTCAGATCACTCTGATCCACACCCGCGTTGCTGCCGCGTGTCGCATAGTCGGAGGCGGGGAGAAAATCGTATCCCACGCGGATATCCGTGCCGCGGATGGTGACGCCGACGGCGTCTTTCATGTAGGTGCCTCTGTCCGACGGGTCATAGGTGTCGGAGGGCGTGTCCGGGTCGTCGGGTTCGTCCGGGCTCGGGGGATCTCTGTGGTCGTCCTTGTGTCCGCAGGAGGTTGCCATGACGCAGAGCATCGAGAGGATAAGCAATATCGCGAGGAGGGATACGAGAATTTTCTTCATGGAAAACGGCTCCTTTTCGGGGAAAATAGACAAACGCATATATATACTATTTAATATACATAATTTTACCATGCAGCGCTGCTTCCCGTCAAGGAACAGAAGTGCCAAATGGAGAGAAAAAAACTGGTTGATTTGTACAAACAGACACCGGCGCACCGCGTGGGGCGGTGCGCCGGTGTCATTGACGTTTTCAGTGGCAGTGCCGGATGTAGAGCGGGCAGGGACCCGCGTCGAGCGTGAGATGCCCACGATCCGCTTCGACGGTCGCCGTGTTTCCGAGCATGTCGGTGACTTCCGCCGTCGGCTCCGCCCACGGGATCGTGATTTCGGCGGGTGCGTCGGCGTGAAAGACCATGACGACCTCCTCACCGCCGGGCGCGGACTCGAACACATAGGCGTATCGGTTGTCCTCTCCGTCGAGGAGTGCGCCTACCAGTTTGGGGTCAGGCATCAGGCGAATCATGTTGCGGACGGCGAGCGCCGAGGGGCGCAGGGTGCCGTCACGGTCGACAAAACCGGGGTTGCAGTTGTCCGTGTCCATGATGTACATGGTCGTGATGCGTTCGACCCCGAGGCGCAGTCCCAGCGCGTAGACCTGGGTGTTGAGCGCCGCCTGTTCGATCTTGTCGTTTCCTTTTTCGCAGGTGGGGAAGAAACCGCCCTCGTCGGGGCGGATGAACCAACCGAGTTCGGTGTACCAGACGGGCATATCGGGGACGCCGCCGCGGCGGAGCAGGTCGCGGATCCGCTCGTAGCCGGAGGCGATGGAGTATTTCAGCCACCCCATCCAGGTAAACGGCGGGATCGGGTCGACGTACGGGTGCGTGGACAGAATGTCCATCGTGCGGAAGATGTCGGGATTCTCTTCACAGCAGGCGGTGATGAAGCCGACATCTGCGGCGGACGCGCCGCCGGCACCGAATCCGACGATCTGCACCTCGGGGAATGCGGCTTTCACAGGTGCATAGAACTGCGTCTGCAGGAGTGTGTAGAGCCTTACTTTTTCCTTGAAATCCGTGCTGTTCGGCACCATGTAGCCGAAGTTCGGCTCATTGAAAATCTCTATGTAGCGAATCGGGTGATAGGGGAGCTCGGGGTGTTCCCGGAAGAAGGAGCCCCCGGGGCCGTAGCGCCGCAGTTTTTCGAGCGCGTTATCGATATTGCCGCGGACGAATGCCTCGTCGCTGTCGAACTGACCGCGCGCACACCCGACGGTGATCATGGTGTCCAGACCGTCACGGGCGATCGGCGTGAATTCGGCGTCTGTAAACGGCTTGCCGCCGGTACGCAGGCATTTGAATCCGATTTCCCGGATGGCATCGCTGTAGGTCGGGTAGTCAATACCCCAGCTGTAAATACCGTAGATCGGTGCCGATGCGCGGGGCTTTTTTACGATCTCCGCGAGGTCGGGGAGCGGCTGACGTTCATCGGTTTTACAGCGATCAGGTTTGATCGCCGCGGGCTGGGGAATCAAAGGGAGGGGCTGTTTCATAACGGAGGACTCCTTTTGTATCAAATGATAGAGAGCAGCGGTGACGGGGGATTCCCGGCGGTTTATGCGTCCAGCATGGAGAGGAGCGTCGCCTCGTCGATGACGGGGACGCCCAGTTCCTGCGCGCGGGTCAGCTTGGAACCCGCTTCCTCGCCGGCGACGACGTACGAGGTCTTCTTGGAGACGGAGGACGCGACTTTGCCGCCCGCCGCCTCGATCTTGTCGGACGCCTCCTGCCTTGTCAGGTGTGGGAGCGTCCCCGTGAGGACGAATGTCTTGCCCGCGAGCGTGTCGGCGGTCACGGCTTTGACGGCGTCGGTACGAACCCCGGCGGCGACCAGACGGTCGATGCGTGCGGCGTTGTCGGGATTGGCGAAGTATTCGATCAGGTTCTCCGCCGTGACGTCACCGATGTCCGGGACTTCCGCGAAGTCCTCGAAGGACGCCGCGCGGACGGCGTTGAGCGTGCCGAATTTCCGTGCGATGGCGGCGGCGGCGACCTCACCCACCTGACGGATGCCGAGCGCGCACAGGAGCCGTTCCAGCCCCGCCTCGCGGGAGGTGTCAATGGCGGCGATGAGGTTCGCGGCGCTCTTCTCACCCATGCGGTCGAGTGCGGCGACGTCCTCCGCGCGGAGCGTGTAAAGATCGGCGACGTCGGAGATCAGCCGCGCCGTGAGTAGCTGCGCGATGACCTGCGGGCCCAGCCCGTCGATGTCCATACAGCCCTTGGAAGCGTAGTGGACGATGCCGCGCATCTTTTGCGCGGGGCAGGCGGGATTGACACAGCGGACGGCGGCGCCGTCGCCGTCCGCGTCCCGTACGACCGGGGCGCCGCAGGCGGGGCAGGTGTCCGGCATACGGTAGGGGACGGAGCCGGGCGCATGACTTTCACCCGCGCGTCGGACAATCTCGGGGATGATTTCCCCGGCTTTGCGGACGATGACGCGGTCGCCGATACGGATATCTTTGTCTGCGATGAAATCAATATTGTGGAGGGTCGCGCGGGAGACGGTCGTGCCCGCAAGATGAACGGGCTCGAGTTCCGCCGCCGGGGTCAGGACGCCGGTGCGCCCGACCTGAATCGTGATGTCCTTCAGCGTCGTCTCTTTTTCTTCCGGCGGGTATTTGAAGGCGACCGCCCACTTCGGGCGCCCCGTACCTTCACCGATTTCGCGCCGGTGGTCGAAGCGGTCGAGTTTGATGACCGCGCCGTCCATGTCGAACGTGAGTTCGTCGCGCATCTCGCCGAGTTTCTTCACGTGTTCGTTGATGTCTGCGATGTCCGAGAGCCGCTTGCGGTGCGGCAGGACGTGGAACCCGAGCTCCGCGAGCCTGTCGAGCGTCTCGGTATGCGTCTCCGCCTGCCGTCCGTCCGCGTAGACGTCGCCGGACTGCAGGTTAAAGACCATGATATCCAGCCGCCGCGACGCGGCGATCTTCGGGTCGAGTTGGCGGAGCGAGCCCGCCGCGGCGTTGCGCGGGTTGGCGAAGAGGGGGAGCCCCTCGCTCTCCTGAATGGCATTCAGTTCCGCAAAGACGGAGCGCGGCATATAGACCTCCCCGCGCACCGTCAGCGTGAGCGGCTCGGGGAGGGTGAGGGGGATAGAGCGGATTGTGCGGATATTGCCCGTGACGTCCTCGCCGACGAGCCCGTTCCCGCGTGTTGCCCCCCGGATCAGTTTGCCGCTTTCGTAGGTGAGCGCGACCGAGAGTCCGTCGATCTTCGGTTCGACGGAATAGTAGGCGCCCGGCAGTTCCGCGGCGATTTTTTCGAGGTACTGATCGAGTTCGTCATAGGAGAAAACGTCGGTCAGCGACCCCATGGGGACTTCGTGCGTCACTTTCTCGAACTTTTCGAGCACCGCCCCGCCGACGCGTCGCGTCGGGGAGTCGTCGGTCACGAGTGCGGGGAACGCCGCCTCCAGCGTCTCGAGCTCCCGGAAAAGTGCGTCGTATTCGTAGTCGGAGATCTCCGGCGCGTCCTTGCGATAATAAAGGTCGGCATGATAGCGGAGCTGTGCCCGGAGTGTTTCGATGCGCTCCCGCGCTTGCTGTTCGGTCATAGATACCTCACTTTCGGCTTTCCCCCGCAGGGTGGAAGCCGTCGATTTCGCCGCGGCAGATGGCGCCGAAGATGCGGTGGCGCAATCCATGGTTTTTGGCGTCGAGCTCCCGCAGGAGCAGTTTCATGTTCTCGCGCTCCGTCGCGTGATCCTCCGGGCAGGTGGAGACGACGACCGGCAGCTGCGCCTGTCTTGTGAACCCCACGATGTCTTTTTCCCGCGCATAGAGGAGCGGGCGGATGAGCGTCAGTTCTTTCCGCGTCAGATGCGTGACGGGCGAGAAAGTGCCGATGCGCCCCTCAAAGAAGAGGTTCAGCATGAACGTCTCGATGACGTCGTCCGAGTGATGCCCGAGCGCCACCTTGTTGCATCCCGCCGCTTTTGCGGCATCGTGCAGGGCGCCGCGGCGCATACGGGCGCAGAGAGAGCAGGGGTTCGGCTCTTTCCGTATGTCAAAGATGATTTTCGCAATATCGGATTTGACTTGTATGTAAGGGATCCCGTGTGCCTCGCACAGTGCGACGATAGGGGAGAAATCCATGCCCGCGAGCCCCATGTCGATCGTGATTGCCACGACCTCAAAATGCTTCGGATAGAATTTCGCGAGTTCCGAGAGCGCGAGCAGGAGTGTGAGGGAGTCTTTCCCCCCGGACACCCCGACGGCGATCTTGTCGCCGTCCTCGATCATCTGGTAATCGTCGACGGCGCGTCGGACATAGGACAGAATGTGCTGTATTTCTTTCATGCACGCTCTTTCCCGCCTCCTCATATCCTGTATTGACAACATTTCGGAGGAAGCGTATGGCTATTCGTGTATATATTGATCAGGGACATAACCCGCAGAGCCCGAACACGGGGGCGGAGAGGAACGGACTGACCGAACAGGAAATTACTTACGAGGTCGGCAGACTTTTATATGAGAAATTGCAGGCGGATCCGAACTATGTGGCACGCCTTTCGCGCCCCACGCCGACGACCCAACTCGGCACCAGCAACGCAGGGAGCCTGCGAGCGCGCGTCGAGGGAGCGGAAGAGTTCGGAGCGGACCTCTTTCTGAGCATTCACACCAACGCGGCGGTGAACAGCGCCGCAAGCGGCTCGGAAGCGCTGGTGTACCGCGTGGATTCCACCGCGGGGCGCATCGGCGAGAGCCTTCTGCGCTCGATGACCCGTCTGACAGGGCTCAGGAACCGCGGCGTCATTGCCCGCCCGGGGCTTTACGTTCTGCGTAAGACCTCAATGCCCGCCGTGCTGATGGAAATCGGATTCATCTCGAATCCGGGCGACGCCGCACTCATGCGTGACGACCCCGAACTGTTCGCGGAAGGCATATACCGCGGGCTCAACGCCTATTACGGTTTCTGACAGTTGCCCCGGGGAAACTCGGGGTATCTGTTATTCTTGCGGTTCTTTTTCTTGCGGTTCTTTCGGCGGCTCGAGATAAACGTGGTCAGTCGAGAGTACGTCGAGCGCCGCGTTGACACTTTCGCACGGGTAGACTTTTTCCGCTCCGCAGACAGGGCAGAAGACGGCGATGCCGTCGTCGGAAATGTTCAGATCGTAGTCCCCGCTGTGACAAGGGCAGTCAATGGCGCCGTCCGCCTCCAGTTCCTTGACCCAGAAACGCATAATATCGTAAATCTGTGCGTCGGTCATGATCTGATCCGGGTCGACGTCCGGGGAGGATTGCAGGTCGGAGAGGGAATCCATGCCCATTTCCTGTACCAGTCGGTTCAGTTCTTCGTCGCTCTTCTCGATTGCCTCGTCGACCTGTTCTTTCGTGCCGATGAAGCAGATGTCCATATGCGAGTAGGGGCAGTCGAGCAGGAAAAGTTCGCCCGAGAAAAAGACGTTCGGCGACACGACATAGTGATGGCTCGTGCCGCAGAAGAGACAGGGGACGGTCAGACGGATCTTGCCGTCCGTCGTGTATTGGAGGACAAGCTCTCCTCCGCCGCACGTGCATTTGAGTTTCAGTAAACGCTCGGCATTCAGGGCGAACTCGCCGACAATACCGTAGACGGCGTACCGGCAGTGCGGGCACCGGTAAGCGATAAAGGACTGTTTTACGTCAAGAACCATAGTGTTTCCTTTTCATGACACAATCTTGTCAGATGCCGCGACGCCACCCGGCAGGAGTGACGAGGTAAGGCACGGGGATGTCGTTTTCTTCGGTCGGCAGGCAGGGGACGACTTCGTCCGCCGGCAGGATGAGGACGCCGGTCCCGGGGAATGAGGGGAGGAATCGGTCAAAGTATCCCCCGCCGTAGCCGAGACGATACCCGTCGGCATCGCCCATCAGGGCAGGGATCAGAAGAAGCGTTTTTTCGGTCGGGCAGATCTCGGGCGCGTCTGTATTCGGGGCGGGGATGCCGTAGACGCCGGGGGTGAGCATTGTGCTGTCCTTCACCGCCCGGTAGGTCATGTGTCCGTCGCCCGTCAACTGCGGATACCCGACCGTCATCCCGTGCGAGACTGCCGCGTCCGCAAGAGGCGTCATATCCATTTCGCCGCGCACCGGGGCATAGAGGAGAACGCAGTCCGCGCCCGTGAAAATGTCAGAGTCCGCAACCAGCGCGCAGACCGCGCGGCTGTCCTGCCGACGTGCTTCTTCGCTCCTCGCGCGTCGGCGCTCCAGCGCCCGGGCGCGGAGCGTCTTTTTCCGTTCCGCTGCGGTCATTTCCCGAGAATGTTCGTGTAGAGTTCCGCCGCCGCGTCAATGCCGTCGAGACAGCTGACGAGTTCGGCGCCGAATTCCTGCGCCGCCCCCATGCCGACGGCGGTCGTGTAGGCGCCGTCGGTGATGACGCGCCCCTCGGTTTTTTTGGCGCCGTCGAGGTACTTCTCGAAACCGGGGAAGCAGACGGCATAGCGTCCGCGCAGGTATCCCCGGCGCCCGAGGATCATCGGCGCCGCGCAGATGGCGGCGATGCGGCTCCCCTCGCGCTCGGCACGGGCAAGGAGCGCGTCCATGCCACTCCATTCGTCGAGGTGCTTTGTCCCCGGCATTCCTCCGGGCAGGATCAGCATTTCGAGAGGTTCGTCCATTTCTTCGGGAGTGATGTCTGCGACGACGGAGATACCGTGCGCGCCGGTGACGGTTTTGCCCGTCACGCCGACGGTCTTCACGGCGTGACCCGCCCGTCGGAGCATATCGACGGGGCAGAGGGCTTCGATCTCTTCGAACCCGTCGGCAAGGAGCAGATAAATCATCGGAAACATGTCCTTTCTTTTGCTGTCGTTCGCGACGTGGCGCCCGTGGAACGGGGCACCGCGCCGCCTGTCATCAGTCGCCGGAGTGGGATTCTCTCGCGACCATTTCCATGAACTCGTCTTTGCTCATCAGGATCTCACGCGGCTTGGAGCCGTCCGGCTCGCTGACGATGCCCATCATCTGCATGGCGTCGATATACCCGGCGGCTTTTCCGTAGCCGAGTTTGCACCGGCGCTGGAGGAGCGAGGTCGAGATCTTCCCGCACTCGAAGGCGACGTTGCACGCCTCCATGAAACGGGAGTCCTCGAAGATACTGCCGTCGTATTCCTCGTCGCCGTCGTCGCGGGAGCGCTCTTTCTTGCCGCTGTTCTTGTACTTTTCGGTTTCGGATTCGATCTGCGCGCTGACGATCTCGTCATAGACGACGGGCCCCGCGTTGTTGCGCAGGAAGGTCGTGACGTTCTCGACTTCGTCGTCGCTGGCAAAGGCGCTCTGAATACGCATGGGCTCCGCGCCCGCCAGCATGATGAGCATGTCGCCCTTGTCCAGCAGTTTTTCGGCACCGTACACATCGAGGATGGTACGGGAGTCCGTACCGGAGGTGACGTGCAGGGCGACACGGGAGGGAATGTTGGCTTTGATGGTACCCGTAATGACGTCGACACTCGGGCGCTGGGTACCGAGGATCAGGTGGATACCGGCGGCGCGCGCTTTCTGCGCAAGTCGCATGATGGAACTTTCCACGGCGTCTTTCGCCTGCATCATCAGGTCGTTCAACTCGTCGATGACGATGATGATCTTCGGCTGGATCTCGCCGCGGTCGGGGTCCTCACGTACCCACGCATTGTAACTTTCGATGGTACGCACGTTGGCTTTCACCATCAGTTGGTACCGCCGTTCCATTTCGCCGACTGCCCAGATGAGCGCCCCGGCGGCGCGCTTCGCGTCGATGACGGGGGGGACGAGCAGGTGCGGAATGCCGTTGTAGAGTGACATTTCAACCTGTTTCGGGTCGACGAGGATCAGTTTGACTTCATCGGGGCGTGCCCGATAGAGCAGGGACAGCAGGATCGAGTTGACGAAGACCGATTTACCCATACCGGTAGCACCCGCGACGAGCAGGTGCGGCATCTTGCAGATATCGGCAAAGACAGGAGCACCTGTGACATTCGCACCGAGCGGGACGGTGGTGACATTCTTCGCGTTGCGGAATGCCTCGGTGTCGATGAGCGACGCGAGGCTGACATTGGTCGGGCGGCGGTTCGGGATCTCGACGCCGAGGTAGGGTGTTTCGGGGATCGGTACGATACGCAGCGTTTTACTGGACATCAGACGGCAGATATCTTCCGTCAGGTTGGTCAGCGTGTTGATACGCACGCCCGCGGGCGGTTCGATGCTGAACCGCGTGATACGGGGGCCGACGACGACCTCACGTATCTGAATATCGATCTTGAAGGTGGCAAACGCCGCGATGAGGAGCCGCCCGAGTTCCTGAATCTCGCTCTCCGTGTCTCCGTTTACGACCGGGATCGGACGGTTGAGGAGCGAGAGGGGCGGGAAGACATAATTCTTGGCATAATCGGGGGTCTTGCGCTTCGGAGCGCTGTCCGATGCGGTTTCGCGCGGGGTATCCTGCCCGCTTTTTTTCTGCGTGCCGTCCGGGATCGGGTAACGCGCGCCATGCTCGACGACGCGATCGGTAATGGCAATGCCGGGGTCGGTCGCCGCCGTCTCGTGATAGTTGCGGATGACGGGCGCCTCCGTTACGTCGCGCGTGGCGGTATCCTTGTCCGGCATCGGAGCGGAGGCTTCAATGCGCGGCGTTGCTTCTTTCTCGGGCTCGTAAGCAGGCAGATCGGGCTTCCGCGTCGCGGGCGGCGCCGGCGGCGTATAGCCGAGGGACGTGCGTTGCGATTGAGGTTGTGTGATCGGTTGGGTCGCCGGGTGGACATACGGCATTTCCGAGACGGGTGTTTCCGCCGAGACGGCGCGCCCGGCGATGCCCGCAAAGTCCGCGGCGGTTTTCGGCGCTGCTCCGGCAGTGCCGCCCGGGTTGCGGGTCGTGGGGACGTTCATGTGTTCTACCCGGATACGGAAGGAGCCGCCCGCCGCATCTGCGGCGGTCTTTTTCCCGGTGATCGGGGTCAGGGTCTCTCTGCGCTCATGCCCGTCCGGCGCATCGACGGGGAAGAGAATCGTGCTGTCGGTACCCGAGAGATCCCCGGTGTGGAGCGGATCGAAAGAGCGGAAGACCGCATCTGCCCGCACGGAACCCGCCGTGGGCGTCGCATAGGCGATGTCGGTATTGACGGCGGTCGCCGGGACATCGACGGGGGTCGGCAGGGGCGTGTCCACAGAGGTCATGCGCTCCGGCTGTGCCGCCCGTTTTGCGGCAGAGCGTTTCGGCGGCTTGGTTTCATAGGTCGCGGCAGGGCGCGGTTTCGGTGCCGCAAGCCCCGAGCGGCGGATCTCCATCTGCTCGGCGTCGAGCCGACGGCGGAGTTCGTCGAACGTCTCTTCCTTTTCGGTGGGGAAGTAGCCGGCTTCTTCGCGTGCGCGGCGCCGACGCTCCGCGAGTTCGGCGGCTTTCCTTGCGCGTTCCGCCTGTTTCTTCTCGCGGCGGAGTTCCCGCGCCGAGGGGCGCGGGGATTCCGGCTCGGCACTTTGCTTTGTTTTACCCCTGACGGGCGGCTCCGCGACGGGAGCGGGTGCCGTATCGTCCTCGACCGCGACAGGCGCCTCAGGCGTCTCGGGGGCGACTGCTGCGGCAGGCGCGGCGGCTGCCAGTGCCTCGGCTTTTGCCGCTTTTGCGGCGCGGCGCTTCGCACGCTTTTCAATCAGAGCCGCCGGCGTGATACCGAGAAAATCATAGAGGAAGAGGACGACATACAGCGCGATGAGGACGGGGACGCCGATGTAGTAGGTCAGGCGCCACATGCCGTAGCCGAGCAGCGAGCCGAAGAGCCCGGAGCCCTGCCGCACAGCACCGTTCGCGTAGAAATCCCGCACGGAGAAGGTGACGTTTGCCGGATCGCGGAACATATAGAGGAGAGCGTCCGCGAGAATCGGCAGCAGGGCAAAATAGACGATGCGTCGCACGGCGCGATGACGCCGGATGTCCGAGCGCCAGCGGATGCCCATGATGAGCAGGAGGGCGGGGATGGCATAGACACAGGTCGAGTACAGCCCGGAGAAGAAGGAGACGATCCATCGTCCGAGCGGGCTGTCGTTCATGCCCTTGTAATCCAGGACGAGAAAAAAGCCGAGCAACAGTCAATGGTACTCCGAGCATAGTGAACAGGGGGCAGACTCAGATAGGGCATAAAGGATATTACTTGCTCCGCCTTTTTATAGTCAGAAAACCAAGGTACATATTGTACCCTGGTTGCGCAGTTGATAGGAATTGGCCAATACAAAGAGTGATGTATATTAGGGACAATTTGGGACTTATTTTTCCCCAAAATGGATAATGAATCCTTTTTTTGCTGATTTTTATCTTGCTATTAATCGTCATTTGCCGGGATATACTGCTGAAAAATGTAATAAAATATCAGATTAACAAAATTGTTGTCCCTTATTGACATCAAACGTGTCGGGGTCACCTGTGATCCAGAATGGCCGAATTGCGGGAGTCGTGCCCCACGTTTTATTGAACGATCCGACAAAAGGGTATGGAATTTCCAT
>SFZB01000020.1 GCA_004558975.1 bacterium | reverse complement strand
GGCAAGTTGCGCGAGGAGATACAGGTACGCCCGCCGACCGATGACGCGCCGCATTTCCGCCGCCGCCGCGACGCAGGGCGGCGACAGGAGCCCGAAGAGGCAATAGGCGACTGCATTCGCGGGCGCGCCGAGCAGCCCTGCCCCCCCGAGCGTCTCCAGCACCACGGCGCTGTTCTCTTTTGCGATGAACCCCGCGAGCGTCGCCGCGACCGCCCCCCAAGTGCGGATGCCGAGCGGCGCGAACACGGGGAGCAGCCACCGCCCGACATATGCGAGCAGACTGTCCTCTGCCGTAACCGGGCGGAACCCCGCCCCGACGTGTGCGAGGAGCCAGAAGAGCGCCCCCGAGAGCGCAATTACCCCGCCCGCACGGCGCAGGAATGCCGCGCCGCGCCAGAGTGCCGTCCTGCCGACCACCGTCGCGGACGGGCGCGTGAGCGGCGGGAGTTCCTCGAGGTATTCGCCCCCCGACCGCCCCGCAAGTGCCACCGCCACGACCCCGACGAGGCACGGGAACAGAAACAGCGCGATATACCCCATGGCGCCGAGCCCCGCGGCACGGACAACGGCACAGATGAGCGGCAGTTTCGCGTGACATGGGAAATAGGTGCAGAACCCGGCACACCCCCGTTTCTCCCGTCCCGAGAGCGTGCGGCAGGCACCGATGCCCGTCACCCCGCACCCGAGCGAAAGCAGGCAGGGCATGACCACCCCGCCGCCGAGCCCCACCCGCGCGCACGCGCGGTCAAAAAGGAACGTCATGCGCGAGAGGTACCCGCAGTCGTCGAGCGCCGCCGTCGCCGCGTAATAAAGGAACAGCGGCGGGAAGAAGGAGAGCGCCGAGAGCAGGCTCCCGAGGCACCCGTCCGCGAGGAACCCCGTCAGGAACCCGGGCGTCCCTACCCGTGCCAGCCACCGCGCACAAAGACCCGTGAGATACCCGCCGAGCCGGTCAAAGACCGCCCCGGAGAGCGAGAACGCCCCGCAGGTGAGGGCGAGCAGGAGCGCCACCGTCACCCCGGCGAAGAGATACCCGAGCCGCCGCCCGGCAAGGAACCGGTCGAGCCGGTGCCCCCTCTCGAACGTCGCCCCCGCGAGGAGCAGACGCGTGAGCCGCTCCGCGTCCGGCACCGCCGCCGACCTGTATGCGACACCCCTCACCTCTGCCGGTCGTCTCTCATCGCCGACCATGCCCGCCGCCCGCCGCGGGAGTCTGTCATGCCCCGACAGAGCCGCATTTCCGTTCTTCCTTGTTGTCACCGTTGCGCCCGGTTTTCCGGGCGTCACGCCGCCGCATATTTCGATTTTCTCTTCTCCGTCCGGCATCGCCCCGACCGCCGACAGAATTGCCCGACGCAGGGTATCGACCCCGGTGCCGTCATGCGACGAGACGGCGATGACCGGCGCGCCGAGCGCCGCCGCGACCGCCGCGGTATCCGGCGCCCGCCCGCGGGCGCGGTAGAGGTCTGCCCGCGAGACGGCGAAGAGGAGCGGGAGCCCCTGCCCGCAGAGTTCCCGCGCGAGGCGGAAGGAACGCAGGGGCGCCGCCCCGTCAATGACCTGGACAATGAGCGCGGGGCGCTCCCGGATGGCGTCGCAGGTGACTGCCTCCTCCGCCCGCGTCGGGATGAGCGAGCAGATCCCCGGCGTGTCCGAAACCCGCACGTCGCCGCCCCGGAGCCGCCCCTCCCGCCGCTCGACCGTCACCCCGGCGAAGTTCCCGACCCGCGCGTGCCCGCCTGTCAGGCGACAGAAGAGCGCGCTCTTCCCGCAGTTCGGCACCCCGACGAGCAACACCGTCTTTTCCATGACATCACCCCCACCGCTACCCTATGCGGGAGCCGCGCGGAAAAGACGGACGCGCCCGTGCCGTGACGCAGGAAAACAAAATACAAACAGCGGAGCGCCGAATCACGGCGCTCCGCCAAACGATTTTTAAGGAAACGGGATACGGCGACAGCGTTACGAGGTTTCCCGCGACGCATCGGTGCCCGCCCCGACGGTTTCCCCCGATTGAGCCCCCGTTTTTTCTGCGGCGGTGTCTTCCGTATCAGGCTCCATGCCGGGCGTCGCGTCGGGCTTCGCCCCATGGGCGTCGGCGTTCTCCCCACGCATCGGCTCTCCCCCGGTCGCCCGCAGATCTGTGCCCCCGCCCATCGGCAATCCATCGCCCCCGACAACCGTTTCTTTCGGACGGAAGCACGGGATCAGCGGCGTTGTGTCGAACACCCGCGTGAACCACCGATCGGCGAGCCCGATGAGAGGTCCCCCGACGAGGGCGGCAACCACGGTCCCGACGCCGATCCCCTCGATGACGTACCCGTCGAGAATGGCGCGCCCGAGCCCCGCCCACGTGAAATCCCGGAATGCCCCGCCGCCGAAGAGCGCCAAAGACAACACCATGGCGACAAGGAGGCTCGAAAGGTCGTAGATCAGCTTGACGCGGTGGAACGATTTGCGGTACACGGTCGCAATCTCCTTCACCACGAGTTCATACGCCTCGGGCGCAAGATATGTGTGCATGAAGCACACGACCGAGAGGACGATGACGCCCTCGCCGACGGCGAACCACAGACACCGACCGAGAATGCCCCCGACGGGCAGAAACCCGACGAGAAACAGCATGAAGTCGAAGAGATACCCGTAAATCACCGCCGTGAGGAACGACAGCAGATACTGCGGGCGGAAGCGCCGCGTCACGGGAATCAGCAGCAGAATCAGGAGCCCCTGAAACAGATACCCCGTCACCCCGAACGTCAGAAACGGAAGATACGCCGACAGTTTCGTAAAGAGAAGATACACGGGCGCCACCACCATGGAATACCCGAAGTTGCTTTTCGAGATACAGGCGACGCCCATCGCCATGAGAAAGACGCCGAGCGCCCATACCCCCTCGGCGGGGAAATGCAGTTTCTGTTTCATCGACTTCCTCCTTTGACCGTTCGCCCGCAAAAAAGCACCCTTCTCTGTTTGATAAAGAAACAGAAAAAGATGCTTTTTGTCAAGTTCCGTATCAGTCTAGCACGTCGCCGGGCGCCTGTCAAGGCGTTCGCGACATTTTATTTGATCCCGACGAGTTTCTTGTATTCGCCCCCGAGCGCCATGAGTGTTTCATGCGTGCCGCGCTCGACGATCCGCCCCTCTTCGATGAACAGGATCTCGTCCGCACCGCGCACGGTCGAGAGCCGGTGCGCGACGACGATCGTCGTCCGCCCGTCGGAGAGTTCCGCGAGACTGCGCTGGATCTCGTACTCGGTGATATTGTCGAGCGCGCTCGTCGCCTCATCGAGAATGAGGATCGGCGGGTTCTTGAGGAATACGCGTGCGATTGCCACGCGCTGTTTCTGCCCGCCGGAAAGCCGCGCGCCGCGCTCGCCCACCTGTGTGTCATACCCGTCGGGGAGCGTCCGCACATAGTCGTCGAGTTGCGCGCGTTTCGCCGCCTCGATGACCGCCTCGCGGCTCGCCCCGGGCGTCCCGTAGGCGATGTTGGCGTAAATCGTGTCGTCAAACAGGAACACGTCCTGTGCCACGATGCCGATCTGCCGCCGCAGCCCGTCGAGGGTCATATGGCGGATGTCCTCGCCGTCAATGGTGATGCCGCCGCCCGTCACGTCGTAAAAGCGCGGCAGGAGGTGACAGATGGTCGTCTTACCGCCCCCGGAGGAACCGACGAGCGCGAGCGTCTTGCCCGGCTCCGCGGTGAAGCTCACGTCGTGCAGGACCTCCGCGCCCCCGGCGTAAGAGAAACTGACGTGCGAAAAGTCGATTTTGCCCCGGAAAGGCGCGGGCTCCACGGCGTCGGGTGCGTCGCCCTCCTCGGGCTCGTCCATGACCTCGGTGAAGCGCACGAAACCGCTCATGCCGTTCTCGTACTGCTCCATGAACGCCGCCATTTTCTTGATGGGCTGGGTAAAGACCGAGATGTAGAGCATGAAGGTCACGAGGTCAACGGCGTCGAGCGACCCGCCGGTGAAGATGATGACCGCCCCGACCGTGAGGACGAGGAGCGAGAGGAAGTCGGTGCCGAACTCCATGCCGCCGTGGAAATACCCCATGGCGCGGCAGAAGTCGCGCCGTGCCGCCACGTACGCACCGTTGCGCTTGTCGAAGCGTGCCTCTTCCCCCTCCCGGGCGGCAAACGCCTTGGTGACGCGGATGCCGGAGATCGAGTTCTCGAGCCCCGCATTCAGCTCCGCAATCTCGCGGCGCGACCGACGCGATGCGCGCGACATATGTTTACGCAGTTTCGCCACGAGCAGGACGAGCGGCGGCAGGATCAGGAAGCACACGAGCGCGAGGAGCGGGCTGACGGTGCAGAGGATGATGAGGGCGCCGCCGAACTGGGCGAGCGAGATGAGCAGATCCTCGGGACCGTGGTGCGCGAGCTCCGAGACGTCGAACAGGTCGCTCGACAGCCGGGACATGAGCTCGCCCGTCTTGTGCCCGTCGAAGTAGGTGCAGGGCAAGCGCTCAAATTTACGAAAGAGGTCGCGCCGCATATCCGCTTGGATTTTGGCGCCGGTCATGTGCCCCTGATACGCCATGTAGTAGTTGAGGAAGACCTTGAGAATATAAAGCCCCAGCAGAACCCCGGCGAAGATCAGAAGGACGCGGATCTCGCGGTTCGGCAGATAGACGTTCAGAATTTTGCGTGTGAAGATCGGGAAAACGAGGTTACATCCCGCGACCCCGAGCGCCGCGATGAGGTCGAAGAGAAACTCGGGAATATAAGGTTGATAGTAGTGTGCGAAACGACGGATCATGAAAGACCTCCCTGTCGGTAATCGATGACGGTCAGGAGCGTGTCGAGCAACTTCGCTCTTGCCTCGGGCGGGAGCCCGCGCGTCTTGCGGAACGCGTCGAGCAGTGTCTGTTCCTCGGGCGTCATGCCCTCGGTCGGTGCGTTCGGGGAAAGGAGTGCCGCGACGTCCACCCCGAGCCTGTCGGCGATGACCGGCAGGCACTTCATGTAGGAGGCACAGCGCCCCCGCCGCCAGTTGCTCACCGTCTTGGGCGGGAGCCCGCACGCGCGCTCAAACGCCGCGTCGGAGCCGTAGGTGCCGCCGATGAGCGTGAGAATCACCGCCCCTGTTGCTTCTACCCGCGTCTGCATCAGGTTCTACCTCCCCGGGTTCCCCCGCCGCGCTTCGCTCCGCTTTTCCTGCCGCGCCCGATGTCACGCGGGGCATACGGCTTGTCCGCCCCCGCGACAGTTTCGCCCGACGGGTTGCCGGAGCTCCCCCGGGGTCGCCCGACATTCTTTCCGGCTGTCTCCCCGTTAGACCTCCCGCCATCGTTCCCGGCGCTCTTACCGCCGATTTTCCCGTGACCCCGCCCGACGCCGCACCCCTTTTTGCGCGCGGAAAAGCCGAAGTCCCCGAGCCGCCGCCCGAGCCCGTAGTACCCGCCGTGCGCGTAGGCGAGCAGGTCGGCGCGCTCGAAATGGAGTTTGCCCGCCTCGTCGAAGAGGTCCTCGTCGGCATTGACCGCGACGATCTCGGCGACAAAACAGTCATGCGTGCCGAGCGGACGGATCTCCGTCACGCGGCATTCCAGATTCACGGGGCATTCCGCGATGCCGGGCGCCGCGACAACGGTGCTCTCCGTTTCATGGAACCCGCATTTCTCGAATTTGTTGACCTTCGCGCCGGTATAGATCCCGCAGAAGTCCACCTTCTTCGCATCGCGTGCGCGCGGCAGATTGATAACGAACTCCCGCGTCTCGGAGAGGATTGCGTGCGTCATGCGCGTCGGACGCACCGAGACGTACGTCATCGGCGGGTCGGAACACAGGATTCCGCACCACGCCGCCGTCATCACATTCGCCCCTGCCTGCCCGCGCACCGTAATCAGCGCCGGCGGTACCGGCGCGAGCAGCGTCCCCGGTTTCAAAGTCCTCTTTCCCATGCGTCAAAGCCTCTCTTTCGCCTGTTTTGCGACAATACTTCCTTATTGTACCCTATTTCGCCCCAAAAAGCAACCGTATTTCGCATTTTCTGCGAAAGCGGAACGGATTCACTGATCACTCCCGCGCCCCGCAAGCGCCGCCGCTTTCCTCCTTACCGCTACCGCCTCTCCCTAATCTCTGTTCCTGTAGGGGCGACCACCGGTCGCCCGCGTGGCTCCTCGCCGCTACCGCTTCCCCTACGCTCCGCCCCCGTCGGGGCGACCATCGGTCGCCCGCGTAGCACTCACCGCCGCCACTCCTCTCCGAAACTTCGCCCCCGTCGGGGCGACCATCGGTCGCCCGCGTAGCGCTCACCGCCGCCGCTCCTCTCCGAAACTTCGCCCCCGTAGGGGCGACCATCAGTCGCCCGCGTGGCTCCTCGCCGCTACCACTTCCCCCCGGAACTCCGCTCCCGTCGGGGCGACCATCGGTCACCCGCGTTTTCCCCTCGAAGCCCTCTCCCGCTTGCCCCGTACATCATAAAAGCAAAGGCAACCGACACGGCTTTTCGTCTTACTTTGAAAAGCCCCTGTCGGTTGCCGGAAGAATGAAGCCCGGGCGTTGCCCCGGTTGTTATCCTGCCTTAACTGCGACCGCTGCTGCGGAACCCTCCTCCGGACGACCCTCCGCTAGAACCGCCACCGCTACTGCTGCTCCCCGTCGAGATTGGCACCTTCGTCACCGTATGGTAGAGGAAATTCTCACGCTCCAGCGTGAGCGTCAGATTCGCGAACTGCTCGAGCGGGTAGGACGCCGAGCGGTTCTTCTTCCGATATTTCAGCACGACGATGAGGACCGCGATCCCGCCGCCGACAACGCCGAACACGAGCCCGAAGAGGAGCGACGACAGCACCTTTTGCCCACGCGTCTTGGGAGGATTCTCGAGTTTCCCCACCGACATCATCTCCGCCGAGCGCACGATCAGCGTCCGTGCCGCCTCGTACATTCTGCCCGCCTTGGCATCGACGTCGACTTCGCTTTTGAGCGTCTTGATTTCGCTATCACTGATATACCGCGGCATATCGCCGTATGTATAAATTTCCGTCTCATATTTGGCGCCGTTATACCAGATGACAAGACCGATGACATTCTGTTTTGCCGACGAATACCCGTTGCGGCGCAGCTCCGTTTCCGCGTCGCTCTCCCAGTCGGCGGCAAACACCACCAGAAAATCGGTGTCCCCGACCTTGGCGGTCTCTTCTGCGGCGAGTGCCGAGAGGTCGGACATTTCCGCGTCCGTCAGCGGAGTCGTGTAACTCCACTGGTTATCGACCTTGAACGCCGCCTGCCCCTCGAACGAGCAAAGGCACACGAACGCCGCCAGCACCATGAGGAGCGCAATCAGTTTTCTCATTTTCATCACAGCAGCCCTCCGATGATTCCGATGACAGCCGTCACGGCGGCGCAGATGCCGCCGAAGAGCGCCCACAGCTTCCCGTGGCTGACCGGGAGTTCTCCGTAGATCTTGCCGGTGTGCCCGTTCATCGCGTAGGTGTAGTTGCGCTTTTTACCGCGGTAGGTCAGGATCCAGATGGGCATCAGCGCATATTCCCAGTTCTCCCGATAAACGGAGAGCCCCGCGCTCTCGGGCGTCACCGTCGCATACCCCTGAATGGTGTTGCGGAGCATATCGCGCGAGTAATTGCGCATCCGCCCCTCGACTTCCTCCTCCAGAGTGGCAGGCTCGATATCCCGTTTCTTGGTTAAGAAACCGGAGAGATACGGCATCGAGAATGCTTCCAGCGCGGCGGACGGAAACGGCAGGATCCCCTCCACCATTTTTTTATCCGCCTCGGAGAGCGCCGAGGTCGTCAGATCCTCGAAGTGAATTTGCCCCTCGCGAATGACTTTGTAATGCGACGTCTCGGTGTAGCGGTAATTGCCGCTCTGCCAGACGCGGATACGGGTCGCGTGCGCCTCGAGCCCTGCCTGCGTGTCGGCGTCCGTCACCCAGAAGGGATAGTACACCCCTTGGATCCGCTCGAGTTGCTCTTTCGCAAAGAAATCACGCGGCACGAACTTATGCTTCGAGACGAACTTCAGAAACGCCGCCTGCGCCGCCTCGCGGTCGAACTTGAACGGTACGATCCTCGCCGGGCGCATCTGCCCCGAGAGCTTGCCGCGGTGGATGACAGGCGTGTGGCAGTAGACACATTCCGTCGCCACCGTGTTCCCCTCGCAGGCGACGGTCGCCCCGCAGTTCGGGCAGGCGTATTCCTCCATCTGCGCGCAGTAATCGTCGTCTCCCTCCCCGCGCTTTCCGGGCTCCTCCCCGTTCTCCGTGACCGTTTTCTCCCGCTTCTCGTCCATGCGGTCGAGTTCCTCTTTCGTGAAGGACGAGGAACAGTATTCACAGGTGAAGCGCCCGGTCGCCGGGTCAAAGGACAGCGGCGCCTGACAGTTCGGGCATTGATAGGATACGATTTCAGCCATGTGTTACCTCACACTCAAAAGTGCCCGGGGGAGCCCAAAACGGTACTCTCCCGGGCGGTTTTTGTCAGTCTTTCTTCTTGCCGCAGTTCGAGCAGAACTTCGCGGCGGCACCGTTCTTGTGCCCGCAGGAGCAGACCCAGTCCGCCTCGGGGCGCTTCGCGCCGCAGTCGGAGCAGAACTTGCCGGTGTTCACCTTGCCGCAGGTGCAGGTCCATGTGTCATCGGCGGGTTTCGGCTTGCCGCAGTCGGAGCAGAATTTCCCGGTGTTCACCTTGCCGCAGGAGCAGGTCCACCCGCCGGCAGGCGCCGCGGGAGCGGCGGCGGCAGCCTCACGCTGTGCCGCCATCTGCTGGGCGTTCGTCGCGGAGGCGGCACCCATAAAGTTGCCGGCGCCCGCCATGCCCATTCCCATGCCCATGAACGCGGTTGCCGCGCCGTTCGGGTTGGAGCCCGCATTCTTGAGCCCTTCGGCGACAGCGCCCTGCACATACCCCTCACGGATGGTGGGGTCGGAGAGCATCGCGCCGCGGTTACGCAGATTGATGAGTTCCTTGGATTCGTCGTCGTAGGAGATGGAGGCAAGACCGACCGCCTGCACTTCCATACCGCGCATCGCGCGCCAGCCCTCGTCGAGCGCCTCCGCCATGTAGCGGGAGAGCTCCTGCGCCTTGCCCGTCACGTAGGAAATACGGATCCCGTCGGCGGACATACGGTTGATGGCGCTCTGGAGCGCTTCGAGGAACTCGTTCAGGTACTGCTCGTTGATATCGTTGATGTCCACACGGCGGCTGGACTTCCCGACCGCCTCGGCATAGAACTTCAGCGGGTCGACGATTTTAATGGAATATGTACCGTGTGCACGGAGGAACAGTTCGCTGTTGTAGAACGCGTCAAAATAGTTGATCGGCGCGCGGGTACCGAACTTGATTCCCTTGATTTCCTGCAGGTTGATGAAGAGCACCGTCTGCTTCGCGGACGGCACACCGCCGAACTTGATACGGCTGAACGACTCTGCGATGCTCGCCCCGAGCTGCCCGTTGAAGAGCGAGGGCGTCGCCGAGAGGTCGACTTTATAGTAGCCGGGCTCCGCCGAGTAGTCGATGACCTTCCCGCCGTCGAGAAGCATCATGAACTGATTCTCGCCGACGTGAATGATCGACCCGTTGGAAATGAGATCCTCGGTGCCGCGCTTGTTGGCGGAACGTTTGTCGTTTTTGCGTACCTTGACCCCGCTCGTCAGAACGGTGGTGTCGGTCATATGATCGGCTTCCAGTACCTCGAGCCAGGAGTCGGCCAAACCGCCGCCGACGGCGCTCGCAATCGCTTTAATAATCCCCATTGTATTCTCCTATCCCCGGGCAAAGCCGGTCAGTATTCGATTCTGATGTCATTCTAACATATCGCCGGGCAAATTGCAAGTAGGGAAACAAAAGTTTACATTCAATTTTATCACCTGTTTTTCTTGCCTTCCGGGGCGTCACCGGGGCTGTGCCGTGAGCGCTCTGGCGGCGCTCCGCCGCCACTCTCCCGAGAACTCCGCTCCCGTCCGGGCGGTCAATGGTCGCCCGCATGACGCTCACCGCCGCTCCCCCTAAATCCGCTCCCATCGGGACGACCATCAGTCGCCCGCAGGCTTTTTCTCTCCGTTCAGCCGCACCCCCGCCGACGATTGCGCGAGCCCACCCGACAGGAAAAGCGCCCCCGCCGAGGCAGGAGCGCTTTCTTTTTACCCATTACAAAACTCAACCGAAACTGTAGGTCACGACGATGTTCACCCGATTGCCGCTTGCCGTCGTGTAGGTGACGGTCATATCCTTCGGCAATCCGTTCGGACGCATCGCAATTCGGACGTTCACCGAATCGGGGATCATCGGCAGTTCCGTCCCGAAGAACGCCTCGGGATCGGTGACGACCGCCTCGAACACATAGTTCTGATAGGTGTACTCGCCGTTCTCGTAGTTCCCCATATCGAAGGAGAACTTATCGAAGCCCGTCTCGCTGATACCGCTCCCGGCGTTGCCCGCCGTCTTGATCTCGTCCATGGTAGCGGACGGCAGATTGACCTGCCCGCCGGAGATTGTCACCGGTACATAGTAGGGCAATTGCACGGTGTCGTCCTCCTCCTGATTGTCGTCATACACCACGATGTTCGTCACGGATTCGTTCGTGTCCGCATCCCCCTCGGCGGCGCCGGCGATGGTGTAGGTCACTTTGGCGGTCGCACGGTTGGCACCGGCATTCGAGAGATCGTCGGAGATGGACTGCAGTTCCGCGTTCATGCCCGTTTTACGGTTGCCCTTCTTACCCCCGCAGTCGCAGGAGCAGAGCGCCAGTATGCACACAAGGCATACAAAGCACGTGATGATCGAAAGCCATCTTTTCATCGTTATCTCCTCCTTGCTTTAATTCTCTTCCGACTTGGTCGGGAGGGGGGTGGACTTGTTCACGGTCGCCGTCACGTTGGCGATCAGCCGGCCGAAGGCGGTGTTCTGCGTCGCCTCGAGCGAGCAGGCACCGGCGAGCCGCGCCGCGGTGATGATCTCCGCATTGATGCGCGCGATTGCGTTGTTGTAATCGGTGACGGCTTCCTGTACGACGGGCACGATCTTCCTCTGCTTGCCGATCGACTTATTGTAGGTATTATAAAGCTCAACGAGCCGCTCGAGTTCGCGGTACTTCTCGGTGATCACATTCGTCTCTTTGATACGCTGTGTCTGGCTTGTGAGGTACGCCTCATACTTGGTCGTGAAGGATTTGTCCGGCGTGAACGACGCACCGCTCTCCTTAATGATGGCAATGTTCTTAATGAGCAGGAGCAGCAGTTGCCGCAACTCTTCGTCCGTCTGTTCGAGCAGGAGTTTGCCTCTGTTTTCCTTATAGATTTTATACGGTTCGCTGATCTCCTGATAGGTCGCCGCAAAGACGTCGCGGTTCAGGATGGCGGTTTTGCATTCCTCGCTGTAGGTCTCGTCGACCGGCATCTCCTTGATCTCCTCGTATGCCGCGAGACGTTCGTCGAGGTCGGCATCGTCATCGGAGAAGATCGCGGCGGCAGTGATCAGCGCCTCTGCGTTGGTGGCGATGATCGTCATCTTCCCGTCGAGGATCCCGATGCGGTCATTCGCACTCACATAGTACTCGTAGTAAGCGCCGCCCTCGGTCTCGGACACGATCCCGTCATTGATCGCCTTCTGCAGTTTCGTTTCGATCTCGGTCTTGGATGCCGACATTTCCGCGTAGGTATATTCATCGTTTTCGAGCGCCGCGGCATCCAGGCGGTTGATCGCCGCCATCAGGGTCGCGATCTGGAGTTGATCGCCCGACGCCTTCTGATAGACCTTGGAGGCGACGATTTTTTTGGTATCGCCGGGTTGCAGATAATCGGCGCCCATGCCCTCGCCGCTGACCCAGAAGGAAACGCCTTCCGCCGTGGGTGCGGTAATGACCGAGGTATCGCTGTTGCCGGACGCGGGTACGTATGCCGTCAGGTTCGGATAACCGTCAAAGGTGGTTTTGTAGAGTGTCTCCCCCGCCTTCATGCGGAACACACGGAAGTCGCGGAAGTTGAAGCTGCGCTCGGGCGAGTTCTCCTTGTCGTCCGGGTTGACCAGCGCCTGATAGCCCTTGATCAAAGGCTTGACCTCCGGATCGTCCGAACCGTTCAGGAATACTTTCGGTACCGCCCAATCGCTGTGCGGCAGGGCGGTGAGGTCTTCCTCCGAGATGGCCCAGTCCTCAATGCACTCGTCGGTCTTGCGGACGTCCATGTACACGCGGAACCCGGTGTGCAGCGTCGCATCTTTTTTATCGTAGGTCGGCACCGCGTAGAGTCTGACCGTGTTCCATTCGTCTGCCGTGAGCTGATACCCCGTAGGGCTCGTCTTGACGCCGGAGGTGCCCCAGTAAGCGGTCCCGTCCGTGTCGATCCAGAACAGCGTGATCTCGGCTTTGCTCTTCATTGCGCTGATGCTCATACCGGCATAGGCATCTTTCGAGGGCCTTGTCTCGAAAATGATGGTGAACGGGGCGACCCCCTCTTTCACTTTCGTGTTCTGCACCACGTTGAGCTGGATATTCCCGCCGGTCACGCCGGAGAAGGTCAGGATCCCCTCGGTGCTGTCCAGTTTTACATGATCCGCGGTGATGCCGGGCGCCCACTGGATCGGACCCTGGAAATCCCCTTCCGATTTAACCCAGTGCGCGTAATTTGCCCACGTGGAGAATTGCGACCCCACCCATTTGGAACGGTAGCCGCCGTTCTGCGAGAGTGTGGAATCATAATCAAAAACATACCCCGTGATCGTTGCCTCCTCCGCCGCGAACGTCGCGAGTGGCAGTGCCATCACGAGTACGAGCAGGAGCGGCAGAACCACGTGCAGGAATTTTTTCATGCTTACCTCATTTCCCGGACTCCGTCGCGCGGAGGCGCGGAGCCGTCGAATTGTATCTTCCCTATTCTACCACAACGGCAAAACGAGGGGCAATCGTGAAACCGCCGAAATTGCCAAATCCTTTTTAGGGAAACTGCCTAAGCAAAAAACCGTTATTTATATAGTGTAGGTTCAGTTGCCGAAACTATTGCAGATCCTGCCGTATCCTTTCCAAAATTGTCACGGCGCGCCGGATAACGGCGGGAGCGACGCAGTAGGCAAGACGTACAAATCCGGGGAGCCCGAAACCGTCGCACGGCACGATGAGCAGTCCCTCCCGCTTCGCCCTGTCGGAGAAGGCGACGGCGTCGCCGCCGGGGGCGCGCAGGAGCAGATAGAAGGCTCCCTCGGGGGTCACATAGGCGTACCCGAGGTCGGAGAGCGCCTGCATGAGCGCCCGACGGTTGCGGTCATAGAAAGCAATATCCGGACGTGCGTCCGGCACCGCCCCGACGACGCGCTGCATGAGTGCGGGGGCGCAGACGTGCCCGAGCGTGCGCGCCGCACCGGCGACCGCCCGCAGGAGTTCCGCCGCCCGGGGGCAGGTCGGCGGCGTGAGGACATACCCGATTCTGTCACCGGGCAGAGAGTAACTTTTCGAGAAGGAGTAGCAGACGACCGTCTCGGGATACAGCGACGGCACATACGGAACCTCCGCGGCGCCGTACACGAGTTCCCGGTACGGCTCGTCCGAGATGAGATAAATGCTGTGCCCGATCTCCCGGCTCCGCGCCGTGAGGCAGGCGGCAATCCGTGCGAGCGTCACACGGTCGTACACCACTCCGGAGGGGTTGTTCGGGGAATTGACAATGACGCCGCGCGTCCTCTCCCCGATGAGCGACGCGAGCGCGTCCGTGTCGGGCAGGAGCGTCACGGGGTCGCAAGGGCAGACGCGCAAAACGCCGCCCGCGACGGTCGCGAACACGCTGTACTCCGGGAAATAGGGCGCGAGGGCGATGAATTCGTCTCCCGGCGCCTCGGTGAGCGCAAAAAAGACGGCGGTCAGCGCCGGTGCCGCCCCGGCGGTGAGGAACAGGTGCTCCGCGCCGATCTCGGTCGCGTAGCGGCGGGAGAGCGCGGCGGCGATGCTCGCGCGCACGACGGGGTCGCCCTCGGCGGCGGTATAGCCGTGGAGCGTCAGCGGATCCTCGGTCGCGAGCAGAGTGCGGAACGCCTCCGTCACCGCTGGGGGCGGCGGGGTTGCGGGGTTGCCGAGGCTGAGGTCGGCGACGGCGTCTTCCCCGGCGGTGCGCCGCAAGGTCTCGCCATAGGCGAAGAGCTCACGGATGACGGAGCGGCTGTTGCCGCGTTCAGTTGCTTTTGGGTTCCACATGGGGGGTCGCCTCCTTTCCCTCGCCGAGCGCCGGCGGGGTCACGCCGTGCAGCTTGTCGAGATAGCAGGTGAAGAGGATGGCGTTGCGCGGTTCCTCCACGGGGTACAGCCGCAAAAGACGGTTGTTGTCATAGACGTCGAAATGCTTCGCCACGGTGACGGGGAGCCCGCCGAGCTCGGCGGTCGAGATCGAGAAGTCTCGCGCCTCGCCGAATACCGTGCCGGAGAAGGTCAGGGCACCGCGGTCGAGCGTCACCGTGCCGCGCCCCGCGCGGCGGTCGAGCCTGCCGTGCCGGTTGACGGCTTCCACCGTGACCTCGGCTGTGAGGGGCTTATCGAGGTCGATCGACGCCTGCTGCCAGTCGAACCAGGCGTTGACGGTCGGGAACGGCGCGCCGTGCAGGCGATAGGTCTCGTCGAGCGTCGCGTCGAGCCCGCAGGCGGTGCAGCGGATATGCGAGCGCTTCGTGACGAGCGTCCCGTAAGCGCCGCAGGACGGACAGCGGCGGAGGATCCCGTCCAGCCCCGCCGTTGTGTCTTTCACGCGGTAGCGGACGCCTGCCATGGCGGCTTCGTCATCATGGGCGAGCGCCGTGCGCATCTTTTCGTCCACCTCGGCGAGCGTCATGGCGGCGAGCGCCTCTGCGGTGAAGAGCTGCGAGGTCGAGATGAGGATCTTCCCGCGGCGGCGGTACTTCCCCCATTTGGGGAAGGTCAGATATGCCCCGTTTCCCGTCACGGTATAGACCGGGAGACCGAGTTTCTGAATGAGGGTCGCCGTGCCGTCCGCCAGCGGCAGCGAATGCCCGCAGGCGGAGAGCCGCCCCTCCGGGAACAGAACAATGATGTTCCCCTCCGCTTTGGCGCGCAGGATCTGCATGATTGTGCGGGTGTCCGCCGAGAACATCCGCTTGCCGATGACGTGCATACGGCGCAGGAACCACCCGAGGACGGGGAACGTCAGGAAATGCTGGGAGAGCACGAAGGTCACGCGCCGCGGCCAGAGCGCCATACCGACTAAAAAATGATCCTTGTTCGAGATGTGCGGCGCGAGGACGATGGCAGGGCCGTGCAGCCCCCGCACCGCCGTGTTGTCCACGCGCACGCCGTACCGCAGACGGTAGTACGGGCGCAGGATCAGGAGCGCGAGCAGATATAAAAACGGGTTCGGGCGCCCGATCTTCTGTTTCTTTTTTGCTTTATGTGCCATACATTTCCCTCTTTTCTTGATAAAACCAGTATACCGCACCCGCGCCCGTCTGTCAATTCCCACCCACCGCCGTTTCGTCGCGTCTTTCTCCCCTTTTCGCCGCATAAGGCACGGGGGTGAAGACGCCTTCTTGCAGAAATCGTGCCTCCGTCGCCCCATTTGCCGTACCATTCAGCGGGCGACTCCCGACAGGCAAAAATCGCGCCCGGGGCGCCCCCGCCGCTTGCATTCCTGCCCGCGGCGTTGTATGATAGAGAAAAACCGCCGGGAGGATCCGCCATGCACCCCTTTCGCCACCTCGCCACCGTCTGTCGGCACCGCCGTGCCGTGCGCCGTATTGCCCGCCGCGTCGGAATCCCGTGGCGCGGGCTGACTCATGACCTCTCGAAATTCTCTCCGACCGAGTTCTGGGCAGGCGCGCGCTACTGGCAGGGCACCCGCAGTCCGAACGAGGAGGAGCGCGAAGAACTCGGCTACTCGCTGGCATGGATGCACCACAAAGGGCGCAACCGCCACCACTATGAATACTGGGTGGACATCGACCCCGTGACCCGCCTCTATGCCCCCGTCGAGATGCCGGTCGCCGACACCGCCGAGATGTTCTGTGACCGCGTCGCCGCGAGCCGCGTCTACCGCGGCGCCGCTTACAGCGACCGCGATCCCCTCGACTACTTTCTCCGCGGGCACGCCAAAGACATCATGCACCCCGCGACCGCCGCGCGGCTCTCGCTCTGGTTGACGACGCTCGCCGAGGAGGGGGAGACGAAAGCCTTCGCTCTGGTACGCGCCGCCGTACGCGAGGACAAACGGCGCCGCCGCGAACAAAAGCGCGCCCGCCGAAAGGCAAGGCGCACCACGAGCCAATAATCAAACCGCCCTCGGGCGGGACAACCAATGACGACCTCAAAAAAGCGACCGCCCGGCGCGAAATGCCCGGGCGGTTTTTGTTTCGGTTCGTTTCTGTTTCGGCGGGTTCCTCGCGGCGCACGGTGACTCGATGCGGAACGTGAAGTCCCCCGCCGTCGTTTTGTTTCTTTTGTGTTCGCCCCCGCGTTACTCGATACGGAACGTGAAGTCCCCTGCCGCCGCACGGACGCGGAAGCACAGCCGATAGAACGTGTCCGTCGACCACGCGCGCTCGAGTCGCGTGTCGGAAACCGGGAATGCGTCGAGCACATACTCGAGACGCGGGTCAAAGGTCAACACCCGCCCGAGCGGGAGCGCGATGCGCCCCTCCCCCACCGGTTCCGGCTTGGCGGCACACATGAAGTGGAACGTTACGAGCTCCTCCCGCTCGAGCGAGAAGGTATCGCGCACGGTCGCCCCCGTGTCGTCGAGAGAAACGGCGCGCCGATAGGAGCGGATGCCTGCCTCCCCGGGGTATGCCCCCGCGAGCTCGAGCGACCACCCGCCGTCACCGTCATACACCTCGTCGCGGGAGGCAAATGCCGCCCCCTGGCGTTGCTGGATGCCGTCGAAGTCGAGCAGGTTATGATAGGAAGAATTCATGTAGTAAAGTTCATACCGCCGCTCGGAGAACGTGATCTTACTGTACACCCCGCACCCCGTGTCGATGAGGACGGGCTCGCCGCGGTAGCAGAAGAGGAAGTTGCCGACGTCGTTATGGTTGTGGCTCTCGCCGTTGTGCCCGCCCTTGGACGCGAGCAGATAGTCGCCGCGGCGGCTGACGAGCACCTTTAGATAAGGGAAATAACTGTTGCGCTCCGGCGTGTAACCGACGTCCGCCGGCATCTCGCTATACAGGCGCAGAAGTACCCGATAGGGGAAGGAATAGGCGACGGACGCCTCTTCGTATTTTGCCACCGCCCCCGCGAATGCGGCGAGCCGCTCGGAGTGCGTCAGCGTGCTGTAATGATAGAGCATCGTGGCATCGGGCGCGAGCCGCGGCGGGCAGTCCGCGAAGTTGACGAACCGCGTCTCTTTGATATGGCACCCGGGCAGGTAGTCGCCGATCGCGCGCACCTTGGGATCGTCGAAAATATGGAGTTTCCCGCCGCTGATGTGCAGGAGCAACTCGAGCGCGTCGTAGTACGCCGCCCCGGCGGCGCCCCAGTAACTCGCCCCCTCGTCACACCCGCCGTCAGCCGGATACCCGGCGATGAAGTGGTCGAGCAGGTGCATGGCGCGCTTGACGACCTCGCGGCGCTTGCCGTCGTCCGGCTCTGCCACGGCGGCGACGAAGAGCGTGTTCGTGACGATCCAGGGGCACCAGTTGTTGACCCGCCGCCCCTCGGGGCCCGTCCAATGTGCGTGGCTTAAGAGGAACGGGTCAATGATACGGACGCGGAACGCCGCGCCCATTTTGTCATAGAGCCCCGCGTCCGCCCCCCGGATGACGTCGCCGAGATAGTAGTAGGTCACGGCGACGCAGGCACCGGTCGCCCCCGCCATGATGTCGAGCCCGTGCGCCCGTCCGGGCGCGAGACGGGGCGGCAGCCCCTCGGCGGCGCGGTAATCGCTGTTTGCCTCGAGGTGCGCGGCGAGAATCCACGTCGGCTCGTCGAGAATCGCCCCGAGAACCTCGCACAGTTTGCAAAGGAATCGCCCCTGCCCCTCGAAGCTCTCTGCAAGCGTGAGGGTGAGCAGCATGGTACGGCGCTCAATGTACGCGTCGTCGAAGCGCTGACGCTCCCCGGTGGTGAAGAACAGCTCCCACAGCTCTTTCGTAATGGCAGGGATTTCCCGCCCGAGCATTTCCTCGGCGGCTGCGACCACCGGCGCCATGCGCCGGGGGAGGAATCCCTCCCCGCGCCGCGTTTCCTGCGGCAGTACCCGAATCTTCTCAAACGGCAGCGTCACCGCACGCATACCCCGCCCCTCAAAAATATGCCCTTCCATCCGCTTCCGGCTCTCCTTTTACGTGTTTTACGTGACGTCGCGAGACCCCCGTCATTACCGGACACCCGCCGCTTGTCACCTGTTTTTTGCGCCGACCCGCGCCCGCGCGTTTCTCGGCAAAGCCGTCTCTCAGCATCGGGAAACAGCTTCGTTTCCCTCTCATTTTACCATACCCGCCGCCGCGCCGCACCCCGTCACCATCGCACCGCCCGAAAAAACGATATTTTTTCTTTCAACCTGCCCAAACGCATGGCGCCGTTTCCCGCCACCTTGTCCAAACACCGCC
>SFZB01000065.1 GCA_004558975.1 bacterium | reverse complement strand
ACGTCCCCATGGCGGAACGTGAGATGCCCGTCGCCGACGATCTCGCGGTTCTCCGGAATGTCCGAGACGAGGCAGGTGTTGCCGTAGCTGATCGCCTCGAGCAGCGACATCGGCATTCCCTCAATATCGGACGGCAACACATAGAGCGCCGCGTTGCTGTACAGCTCCGCGAGGGTCTGCCCCTCGACGAACCCCGTCATGACGATGCTGTCGTCCCCGGCGCATTTGTCGACAATTTCCCGATAGTAGTCGGAGGAGTGCGAGGCACCCCCGGCGATCACGAGCTTCTTGTCCGTATGCACGCGCGCGCGTAAAGACTGCCACGCGTCGATGAGATAATGCAACCCCTTTTCGGGGACGATCCGGGCGAGGAACAGAATGTAGCCGTCCCGCCCGAGCCCCCACTTCTCCGTGATGAGCTCCGCCGCGTGCGGCGTCGCCGGCGCGACGCCGTTCGGCAGGTAGATTGTCTCCCGCCCGTAGGTACGGCGGAAATACTCCCGATTGTTCTCGGACAGCACAATGATGTCGTCGGCGTACTTCACCGCCTGCTTTTCTCCGTAGCGGAGCACCGCCGAGGCGAGACCGCCCCATTTCCCGCGCTGCCAGTCGAGCCCGTGAATCGTCACGACGATGCGCGGCATCTTGGCGCGCTTTTTGGAGCCCGGTTTCCCGAACTTCCAGAGAAACAGGCAGGGGCCCTCCGCGTGGACATGGATCACGTCGAGATGCTCTTTTTTCGCCTGCTTCACCGCGCGCTTGGTCGCGAAATAGGCGTATACCGGCGCGTCAAGCGCGCGTTTGTTGACGGTAAAGACTTCCCGCAGGCGGCACCCCTCGTATTCCGTCGGGGCGGACGCCCCGTTCCCCTGCCGCCGGCGGCGGTTGTAAAGCGTCACTTCATGCCCCTCGGCTGCCATGCGCTTCGCCAGTTCGGCGACGACGATCTCCACGCCGCCCTCTCTGCCGGGGACATATTTGTGACCGAACATCAGTATCTTCATTTGGTTTCCTTTATGCCCCGTCATGAAATTTGACTTCCTGTGTGACCCCGCCCCCGTCGGGGCGCGGGCGACCTTTATTCCCCGCTGTGGTCGAAAAGCACCATGTAGGCGCCGCGGAAGAGAATCTTCAGGTCGAGCAGAATGCTTTGCTTTTCTATGTATGCAAAGTCCAGCCGGCACCACTCGTCGAACGACAGGGCGTTGCGGTTCTTCTGCACCTGCCAGAGGCACAGGAGCCCGCCTTTCACGTCCAGGCGGTGCATCTGTATCTCGTCGTATTGCCGGACTTCCCGCGGGAGCGGCGGTCGCGGGCCGATGACGCTCATCTTGCCGATGAGAATGTTGAAGAGCTGCGGCAACTCGTCGATCGAGAATTTCCGCAGTACGTGCCCGACGCGGGTGATCCGCGGGTCGTTCTTCATCTTGAACGCGGGCGGGTCTGCCTCGTTGAGCCCCGCGTCGATCAGTTTCTGCTTCATTTCGTCCGCGTTCGGAACCATCGTGCGGATCTTGTAGAAGCGGAAGGGCTTCCCGTTCTTCCCGATCCGCTTCGACACATAGATGGGAGAGTGCCCGTCTTCGAGGAACTTCGCGAGCAGTGCGATGAGGATGACCGGCGAGAGGAGCAGGAGCGCCGCGAAACTGGACACGATGTCAAACAGCCGCTTGACGACGAGATAACACCCGTAGCGGAACCCGCGGCGTCTGACCGGCGCCGTCAGCGGCCGGACGACCGCCGTGACCGACGTCACCTCCGGAGTCTCTGTTGCGACTGCCGGCGATTTGCCGACCGTCCCCGCAACGTCCGCCGCCCCTGCGCACCCGCGCATTTCCGTCTCTGCCGGATCGTCGCCGATCGGCGGCGGCGGGAACGTCACATCGTCTGCCGCCAAATCGGGAGCCGCCGTATGAGTCTCTGTGGGTATCTCCAAAATGTTGGTTGCGTTTTTCTCGACCATGGAAAACTCCCGTTCGTTTGCCGCTCGCGCGGCAGTCTCATCTGAAAAAGTGACCGGACGCCCCAAAGGAGCGCCGTGGGCAATCGTCGCCCACCTGACTTATGTATTCAGCCGCGCCGTTTTTATGCGTTGCAAGCGCGCCGAATGTCGGAAGAAAAAAGCGGGGCGTGGTATACCGAACGATCCTATCGCACGCTCCCCGACGTTGTGCCTGTATCCCGAGGCACCGTATAAGAATGCACTATGTATATTATAGTTATTTTGTTGTTTTCTGTCAAGTCCGGCTGTCTTATATTCAGCGCTGGGGATTTTTGCCTTTTTTCGTCAAAAATGATGATAATAAATAGAAAATGTAATTGGGAATATATTCATATTCTACAATCCTCTGTCAACAAACAAAAGCGCCGCAGGCGGTTCCCCGTCCGCGGCGTCTTTGCCGTCGGTTACATGGATATTAGCACCGACTTTGCTTCGTGTCAGGAAAATCGGTTAATTTTTTCCGGAATCGGGTAACTCTCCTGTTTTCGGCACCTGCGTTTCCCATCGTGCCGTCAGGCGCCGCCCGACCAAGAGCACGGGGAACGCGATGGCGCACCCGAGGACGACCGACGCGAGGACATCACTCGGGAAGTGGACGAACAGATACAGCCGCGAGAAGGCGATCAGCACGGCGAGCGGAATCGCCGCCGGGGCGAAGCGGCGGTCGGCGCCGGTGAGAATCACCGCTCCGATGACGGACGCGAGCGTATGCCCGGACGGGAAGGAATAGTCCTTCGGCACGCCGATGAGCAGTGGCACACCCGTATCGAGCCAACAGGGGCGTGGGCGCGCCACCGCGTGCTTCAGAATGACGTTCCCGGTGAGGAACCCGAGCGCGAGCCCGATGAGGAGTTGCACGCCGTAGCGGCGGTATTTTTTCGTACAGAGGAGCACCGCCCCGGCGAGGATCCAGATGATGCCGAAGTTGCCGAGCGCCGTGATCTTCGGCATCAGGAAATCAAGGAATCCGCACTTCAGCGCGTCCTGTATCGCGTACAGGACGGAAAAATCCAATTTTGTCAACCATGCCATGTGCAATCTCCTATCTCAATGTATGTTGTTCCGTTTCACGCATATTCACACCGGCACCAGCATCAGGAGCGTCCCCGCCACAATGAGCAGAAGCCCGAGCGCGGCGCGGCGCGACAGTTTCTCCCGCAGGATCAGGCACGAAAAGGCGACCGTGACAAGAATGCTCAGTTTATCGATCGGCACCACGACGCTGGCAGGTCCCAGTTGCAGAGCGCGGTAGTAGCACAGCCATGAGCCGCCCGTCGCAAGCCCCGAAAGGCAGATGAAGAGCAGTTCCCGCCCGGGGATACCGCGCAGTTTGTCGCACTTCCCCGTGACCGGCACCATCAGCCAGGACATGACGAGCACGACTGCGGTGCGGATCATCGTGCCGAGGTTGGATTCCACCCCCTCGATGCCGATCTTGCCGAGAATGGAGGTCAGCGCCGCGAACACCGCGGACAGGCACGCGAAGAGCAGCCACGCCCGGCTGTGCTTCGCCCCCGCGGGGGTATCCGCCGCCGTGCCGCCCGTCACGGTTGCCGCAGGTTTTACGGCAGAAGGCAGAACCGCTCCGGCATTTGCCTCATCGTCCGGTGCGCCGCTTCCCGTCTCCGCCGCGAGCCCCTCCGGTGCCGAAGGAGTCTCCGGCACTGCGACCTCCGTCACGTCCGGTACACCGTCGGCATCTTTATCTGCCGCAGTTTTTCTAGTCTTTCCCACATCTTTTTGGTTCTCCCGCTTCGGTACCTTCTTCTTTTCAATCATCAGATAGGTGCCGGCGGCGATGAGAACCACGCAGATGCCCTTGAGCCATGAGATCGGTTCCTGCAGGATCAGGAACGCGAGGAGAATCGAGAGAATGGTTGAAGATTTGTCGATCGGCACGACGCGGTTGACGTCCCCCAGTTGGAGCGCGCGGAAGTAGCACAGCCACGACGCCCCCGTCGCGAGCCCCGACAGGATGAGGAACACCCATGTTTTCGCGCCGATATGCCCGATACCGCCGAGCGAGCCGACGATCAGCACCATGAGAAAAGACATGAGCAGAACGACCACGGTGCGGATGGCGGTCGCCACCGTCGAGTCTGTTTTACGGATGCCGCATTTGGCGAGAACGGAGGTCAGCCCGGCGAACGCCGCCGATCCGAGTGCCGGTAATACCCACATAGGTCACACCTCCCCGCCCCCGGCAACTGCGAGCAGGTGCGGGAATCCCGCGCGGCTCTCGGTCTTGGACGCGCGGTACAGCCGGTCGAGGAGCGCCCCGAACGCCTGCTGTTCGTCCGCCGTGAGTGTCGCCGTAAGGTATTCATAAAAAGCCGTCTCGATCGCCGCCTTGGAAACTTTCAGCCCCTCCGCCTTTTCGGTCGGGTAAAGCAACCGACCGCGCCCGTCCGCCGGATTCTCGCGCCGGACGAGATACCCCTTTGCTTCGAGGCTCTCGGTACGGCGGGCGACCGCCGCCTTGTCGGCGTGCAGAAGTTCCGCCATCTGCGCCTGCGTCGCACCCGCATGGTGCCGCAGCGCGTGAATGTAGTCGATCTCCGCCGTGCCGATGCCGCTCTCCCGGAGCGTGTACAGCACGAGCTTCTCCGCCTCCCGCGCAATCTTTGTCATCTTTCTTTCCGTAATATCCAAAATTCCCGCATCCTTTCACGGTTCAATCGTTGTACCTACAACCATTTTAGCACGCGCGCCCGTTTTGTCAACCGCCGGAGCCTCTTTCATTTTGATTTCTGTTTTTACGTCCGCCCCCTGTCCCGCGCCGGACCCCTGTCCCGCGCAAATACCTTGTCCTTTCGCCCCACAAATCCCCGTATCCCCTACCCCGGCACGTTCCCGCCCCGGTTCTTTTCAGCGTCGCCCGACATCTGCCTTGCTTTTTCCGCGTTTTTGCCTAACCCCGTCCCGGAGCGGATACCTTTCTCAAACGCCCCATAAATCCCGTATCCCCTGCCCCGACGCATTCCAGCGCCGGGACTTTTGTTTCAATTTTTCCAAAACGCAAATCACTCTTGCATTTTGTTGCACTTTGTAGTACTATCGAGTTGCCAAACAAATCGAATATGATAAGGTCGGATACTTTTTTATTTTTGAGAGTATTACGCCCTTTCTTGTGCAACCTAATTTTATGAATTTGGTAAAAATG
>SFZB01000064.1 GCA_004558975.1 bacterium | reverse complement strand
GACCCCTTCGCAAAACCTCGAACCGAAAGAACTTTAGGAAAGGATGAGATCATGACGTTAAAAGAACTGTCGCGCCTTTATCGGCTGAACCGCGAGATCGAGGAAGAGAGGGAACGGCTTTATCGGCTGCGGGAGCTGTTCGAAAAGCCGTCGGGCGCGCCTCTTTCGACCATGCACGGGGGCGGGGTCGTAAACCGCACCGAGCGGTATATCGCGCTGATCGACGAGCTGGAACGCCGGATCGCCGAGAACATCTGCGACGCGCTTGCCGAACGCATTCGGCTTGAAAAATACATTTCCTCCATCCCCGAAAGCTACATACGGCAGATCTTTCGGCTGCGCTTTGTCGACGGAAGATCGTGGAATGCCGTCGCGCGCAAAATGGGCGGGGGCAATACGGCAAGCAGCGTTAAAATGGCATGCTATCGGTACATAAAAAGCGGCAACGAGTGAAGTTGTTACTTTTGTTACGCTTCCCTGTGCTATAATGATACCGTGAAAAAGAGCGAGGAAGACCCCCGCTCTTTTTTCGTTGTGCCGGTTTTGAATCGCCGGCGGATGGGCAGGCGGGAAATTTTAAAAGAATGGGGGTGTGTGCATGGGGAGGTCGATGATCTATGGGAGCGCGGACGAAATGCAAAAAAAGATCGACGAATATTTCGCCGACTGTGAAGGAAAACCGCTTTGCGACGAAGACGGGCACGTTCTGACCGACAAGTACGGAAAACCCGTTCTTACCGGTGCGCACCCTCCCACCGTGACGGGGCTTGCGCTTTTTCTCGGCTTCGGGGGAAGGCAAGCCCTTTTGAATTATCAGGGTCGGAAAGCGTTCAAGGACACCGTAACGCGCGCGAAAGCCCGCGTGGAGGAATACGCCGAATCGCGCCTTTTCGACAAGGACGGCTTTCAGGGGGCGCGCTTCACGCTCGAGCGCAACTTCAAGGGCTGGCGCGAGGAGGACGAAGCGACGGCGGACGTGCTGTCAAAGCTCGATTCGGTCATTTTGTCGCTTGACAAGACTATGACGAGAGGCGGGGACGGGCATGCTTGATTTTACCGAAAAACAGCGTGAATACTGGAACGAAGCGCACCACCGCTGGAACATCAAAACGGGCGCGACGCGCTCGGGCAAGACTTTTCTCGACTATTATCTTCTCCCGAAGCGCATCCGCGCCTGCACGGGAAAAGGACTGATCGTCCTGCTCGGCAACACGCAGTCGACGCTTTCAAGAAACATCTTAGACCCGCTTCGGGACATCTGGTCGCCGTCTTTGGTCGGCAACATCGCGTCGAACAACACGGTGCGCCTTTTCGGTCGGAAATGCTACGCGCTGGGCGCCGATCGGGTAAGTCAGGTGTCGAAAATACAGGGGTCGGAAATTCAATATTGCTACGGCGACGAGGTCACGACGTGGAACGAGGAGGTCTTTTCGATGTTAAAGACCCGTCTTTCCGCCCCGAACAGCCTGTTCGACGGCACGTGCAACCCCGACGCGCCGAAGCATTGGTTAAAGCGCTTTATCGACGAGTCGCCCGAGAAAAAGGTCGACCTTTACTGTCAGCGCTACACTTTGTACGACAATCCGAAGCTGAGCCCCGATTTCGTTGAAAACCTCGAAAACGAGCTTCGCGGCACGGTTTACTACGAGCGCTTTATTTTAGGACTTTGGAAAGCCGCCGAGGGTATTATTTACCGCCAATTTGCCGACGATCCGTCGGCTTTTTTACTGCCGCGCGAAAAGATCCCCGACGACGTGCATTTTGCGACGGTCGGCGTCGATTTCGGCGGCAACGGCTCGGCGCATTCCTTCACGCTCACGGGTTTTTCGCGGGGGCTTCGGAAGCTTTACGCGCTCGACGAGCGGTATTTGAAAAAGCAGATCACGCCGAATGAGCTGGAGGAAGAATTTATCGCGTTCGTGCGGAAGGCGTCGAAAAGAGTTCCCGTTTTCACCGCCTTTTGCGACAGCGCCGAGACGACGCTCATCCGCGGGCTTTCGGCGGCGTGCGTGCGGTCGAAAATACCGATCGAGATCAAGAACGCCGAGAAAGGCGCGGTCGTGAACCGCGTCCGTTTTTTTCAAAGCATGATGGCGCAGAGGCGCTTTTTCGTCTCGGAATCGTGTCCCGCGCTCATCGACGCTCTTTGCTCGGCGGTTTGGAAGAAGTCGGAAAACGTGACGGAACGGCTCGACGACGGCAGTACGAATATCGACAGTCTCGACAGCCTTGAATACAGCGCCGAGCCGTTCATGCGCGATATGATCGATCTTGGAGGAATACAGAATGCAAAGTAATTTCGACGCGGCGCGCGCCGCTCTTTCGAAGATGGGGCTTTTGCCCGTCGAGAGCGCGGTCTACGCCAAAATTCCGTACTGGCGGGGCTGGTACGAGGGGGAAGACCGCGAATTTCACCACTACAATGTGTATAACGGCAAGCGGACGCTCTCCCGCCGCCGCAAGAGCCTGAATATGGCACAGCGGGTGTGCGAGGACTGGGCAAATCTATTGCTCAACGAAAAGACCGTCGTGCGCGCCGAGGAGGAACGGGCGGAAAAGCTCATCGCCCGCGTTCTTTCGGACAACGCTTTTTCGGTGTACGGCAACCGCCTTATGGAGCTTACCTTTGCCCTCGGTACGGGGGCTTTCGCGGTGAACGTGAGTGCAGGGAAGATCACGGTCGATTTTATCCGCGCCGATTCGATTTTCCCGCTCGGAATGCGGGGAAACGAGATCACCGAATGCGCCTTTTGCTCGCGTCTTTTCCGAGACGGAAAGACGGTCCTTTACGTTCAGGCGCACACGTGCGAAAAGGACGGCTCTTACCGCATCCGCAACGCCTTTTTCGGCGAAGGGGGCGAGGAAATGCCGCTTCCCGACGGCGTTTTGCCCGAGGTGCGAAGTAAAGTGCGCCTTTTCGCGGTCGTCACGCCGAACGTCGTGAACAAGGTTGAGCTGGGCTCGCCCCTCGGCGCTTCGGTCTTTGCGGGGGCGATCGACAATTTGTGCGGGTGCGATCTTGTGTTCGACAGCTTCTGCAACGATTTTCAGCTCGGTCTTAAGCGCATCATGATCCCCGTGACCATGGCGCGGATGATGACCGACGAGGACGGCACGACCCGCCCCGTTTTCGACGAGAACGACGTGGCGTTCTACGCCGTGCCCGAGGATCAGAAGCTGACCGAGACCGACCCGCATCTGCGGGCGAACGAACATATCGCGGCGCTTCGCGAGCAGATCGACCTTCTCTCCGACCGCTGCGGACTGGGCACGCACCGCTTCTGCGTCGATTCGAACGCGGGCGTTAAGACCGCGACCGAGGTCATTTCGGAAAATTCGGTGCTGTACCAGAATCTTGAAAAGCACCGAAAAGTGCTTGAGCACGCTCTCGAGACGATCGCCCGCGCGATCCTCTTTCTCGGCGGGTACAAAGCGTACGACACCTGCGCGTTGCGCGTCGATTTCGACGACAGCATCATACAGGACAAAACGGCGCAGAAAGCCGACGACCGCCTCGACGTTTCGCTCGGGGTCATGCCGAAATGGGAATACCGCGCCAAATGGTACGGCGAGACCGAAGAGAAAGCACGGGCGGTGCTTGCGGAGGGCGACGGGGACGGCGCTGCCGAAGAATGATCCCGCCCGAATTTTACGACGTGAATCTTTCACTCCTTTCGGTGCATAAGGAGCTTCAGGAGGAAATATTGCGCGATATCGTGCGCCGGCTTCAAAAGACCGACTTTTCGCTCACCCTCACCGCCGAGTGGCAGACCGAAAAGCTCCTTCAGACGGGAAAGCTTTACGAAGAGATTCTTTCCGAGATTGCAAAGCGCACGGGAAAACAAAAAGCCGAGATCGCCCGCGTGTTCGAAAACGCCGAGATCGAGATGACCGAACGCGCCGAAGCTCTCTGCACGGCGACGGGGGAGAAGATCGAAAATCTCTCGCCCGCCCTGCATAAGACGATCCGCGCGGCGCTGTCGAAGACCGTGACCGAGGCGGCGAACCTTACGAAGACCACCGCCGTGACGGCGCAGACTGCGTACATCTTCGCGGCGGATATCGCCCATCAGAAGGTAGTGTCGGGCGCTTTTTCGTACGACGAGGCGATCCGCTCGGCGGTTCTTTCGGCGGCGGGGAAGGATCTTACCGTCGTGTATCCGTCGGGACACGTCGACAGCCTCGACGTCGCCGTCCGCCGCGCGGTGCTGACGGGAACCAACGGGACGGCGGGCAAGATCGCCGATACCGTCGGGGAGGAATTGGAGCTTGACCTTCGCGAGATCACGGCGCACGCGGGCGCACGACCCGAGCACGCCGTGTGGCAGGGCAAGATCGTGTCAATGTCGGGTCGGAAGGGCTATCTTTCGCCCGCCGATATCGGATACGGCGACGTGCGGGGCTTCATGGGGGCAAATTGCCGCCATAACTGGTACCCCTATATCGAAGGTACCCCCCGTTCGTACACCGACGAGGAGCTTGCGGAGATGGCGCGGGAGACGGTCACGGTAGACGGCGAGAAATTGCCGCTTTACGAAGCGATCCAAAAACAGCGCGGCTATGAGCGCGCCGTGCGCAAGACCAAACGCGAGCTTGTCGCCCTCGACGAGCTTTCGAAGAACGAAAAAGACCCGATCAAGCTTTCCGCCGACAAAGCCGAATTTTCCGCGCGCTCCGTGAAGTTAAAGACGCAGGAAGCCCGCCTTGCGGACTTTTGCAAAAAAGCGGGTCTCGACCGCGACCGCACCCGCGAACAGGTCTTTTCGACCGCGACCGAAAACGGAATCAAAAATTTCGGAAAAAGCGTCAGCGGGAAGGTGGTTTGGGCGAACAAGAAAGCGTTGACAAAACAGCGCGAAGAGGCTATAATAAAAGAGATCAAGGAGTGCGGTATCAAATGCGAGAAAATCAATCTCGTTCCGAGACCGATTGACACTTCAAGGCTTGAACTTGACGAGAAGCACATTCAGCAAAGAGCGCACAATGTAACAAAAGACGAAGCGGTTGAATTTATAAAAAGCGCAAAATTTTCCGCTACCGGATGGCATGGAAAAAGGGAACGCTACTATGGTCGCGACGGGTGCGCGTATGTCGATGTTCAAGAAAATATTATAAAGACTGCCTACGGGAAAGACGAATTTGACGATACTGTGAAAAAAGCATTGGAGGTGTACGAAAAGTATGAA
>SFZB01000063.1 GCA_004558975.1 bacterium | reverse complement strand
AAAGGCTCGCTCCTGCTGGCACTTCTGTTGCTGGTGGGCGTCTTCTGCGGTCTGCTCGTATCCTGCGATACCGACAGTCGGACGCTGGTGCCCTTCACGGGCAGTTCGGATAAAAGCGGTAGCAGTACCCCGTATGTGACGAATGTCAAGATCGAGGGCGGGAACATCATTGTCTGTTACTCGAACGGCAGTTGCGTCAACATCGGTTCCTCCGTCACGAACGTGACCGAGAGTAAGCTCGGAGACGTGACGATCAACGGGAGCGAGGGGGGTGTGACGCAGATCGCTGCTTCCCGGGCACTTCTCAGTACCGTGCAGGTCATCTGCCAGTTTACCAAGACGGTCTATTATCAGGCGGGACCCTTCGGGAAAGTATATAAGCAAGACCAGTCCTATGCGGCCGCCGGTTCCGGCGTCATCTATTCGCTGGACTGGGAGACGAACGAAGCGCTGATCATCACCAACCAGCACGTTGTCTATGATGCAGACAGCAACGCGAGCGACCACATCAGCGAGGATATCAGTATTTACATGTGCGGCAGTACGGAAGCGGTCAGGGCGACCTATGTCGGCGGCTCCGCGGATTACGATATTGCCGTTCTGCGCGTGAATAATCCTTCGGCACTGAAGGGCGCCACCGCCGCCAAGATCGCGGATTCTTCCGCCTTTTCGGTCGGTAGCACGGCACTTGTCGTCGGGAACCCCGAGGGCGCCGGGATCTCCGCTACTGCCGGGATCATCAGCGTGGACTCCGAGACCATTCAGATGACTGCCATCGACAATGAGAATCAGAAGAACAATTTCCGCGTGATCCGCGTCGATGCGGCGGTCAACTCCGGGAACTCCGGCGGCGGATTGTATAACGCCAAAGGCGAACTGATCGGCATTGTCAACGCGAAGATCGTTTCGAGCAGTATCGAGAACATCGGTTACGCGATTCCCTCCAACGTGGCGGTTGCCGTCGCGGAAAATATCATCGCAAACAACGGTTCGTTCCGCCGCGCGGTACTGCGTGTCACGCCGACAGGGACGGATACGCATCTTGTGTATGATACGGAGACGCTCCTCACCTCTATCGTGGAGACGGTGAAGGTCGGCGATGTGACGGCTGGCGGCGCCGGAGAGACCATCGGTCTTAAAAAGGATGATACGATTCTCTCTCTGCAGGTCGGCGAAAGAGAGGAAGTCGAGGTGACGCGCACCTTCCACATCATCGACGAGATGCTGAACGCGCGCGTCGGCGATACGATTAAAGTGACGGTCGTGCGTGACGGCGTGACGCTGACCCTCACCGGCACGGTGACAGCCGACTGGATTGAGTAAAACCGGCATTGTACGGAACACTGACGGGAGCGGTGCATCGGCGCCGCTCCCGTTCTCCGCGGAAAGGGAACTATACAGACGAAATTCCCTGCTTTATAGTGCTTTTCGGGCGCTTGCATCCTTTCAACAACAGGTGACGCTAGTTGGATGTAAAGCTAACTTTCCGTGAGGTAAAGGAATTCCCGCCCGCAAAAAGCAGGGCTCTGCGCTTGACATTGCGGGCGCACGGTGGTAACATGATTAAAAATCCCGCGCGCATGACGCGCGTATCCTCCGGGAGGGGCCGATATGGCACAGAAAACGGATATTGAGATTGCACAGGCGTGTGAGATGCACCCCATCACCGAGGTGGCGAAAACGGCGCATATCCCGGAAGATGTACTGGAGACTTACGGCAGATATAAGGCGAAGATCCGCCTCTCTGCCATGGACGGCGTGCCGCTCGGGCGAGGGAAACTCATTCTCGTGACCGCGATGACCCCGACCCCGGCAGGGGAGGGGAAAACGACGACGACGATCGGTCTTGCCGACGGGCTTCGCCGGATCGGAAAGGATGCCATGGTCGCCCTGCGGGAGCCCTCGCTCGGACCCGTGTTCGGCATCAAGGGCGGCGCCGCCGGCGGCGGATATGCGCAGGTCGTCCCCATGGAGGACATCAACCTGCACTTCACGGGGGATTTCCATGCCATCGGCGCGGCGAACAACCTGCTTGCCGCCATGCTGGATAATCATATCCAACAGGGGAATGCGCTCGGCATTGATCCTCGCCGTATCACATGGAAACGCTGCGTAGATATGAACGACCGGCAACTGCGTTTTATCGTGGACGGGCTCGGTGGGAAAGTCAACGGTACGCCCCGCGAGGACGGCTTTGATATTACGGTCGCGTCCGAGGTCATGGCGGTGCTTTGCCTCGCGACATCACTTTCCGACCTCAGGAAACGGCTTTCCCGTATGATCGTCGGTTACACCTACGGCGGCGACCCTGTGACGGCGGGGGATCTCGGGGCGGCGGGTGCTATGACGGCGCTCCTGCGCGACGCTCTCGAACCCAACCTTGTACAGACGCTGGAGGGCACCCCGGCACTCGTGCACGGCGGTCCTTTCGCCAATATCGCGCACGGCTGCAATTCTGTCATCGCGACGAAGTGTGCGATGCACTACGCCGACTATACCGTGACCGAGGCGGGCTTCGGTGCCGACCTCGGAGCGGAGAAATTTCTTGACATCAAGTGCCGCATGGCGGGGCTCGTGCCGGATGCAGTCGTCCTCGTGGCGACGGTGCGCGCCTTGAAGATGCACGGTGGTCTTGCCAAAGATGCGCTCGGCGCGGAGGATCTCGAGGCGCTCACGCGCGGACTGCCGAATCTGCTCCGCCATGTGGCAAACATCCGCGAAGTCTATCATCTTCCGTGCGTGGTGGCAATCAACCGTTTTCCGACCGATACGGACGCGGAGATTGCCTGTGTCACGGAACATTGTCGTTCGCTCGGCGTGCAGGCAGTGCTGTCTGACGTATGGGCGAAGGGCGGCGAAGGCGGTGTGGCGCTCGCGCGTGAGGTGATGCGTCTGATCGACAAAGGGAACCCTGAGGTGTTTTCCTTTGCATACCCGGATGAAGAAACACTGGAGAATAAGATCCGCGCAATCGTGACGCGGGTGTACCGCGGCGCGGATGTGGCATTCACACCGGTCGCGTCGGCAGAACTGACGCGTCTCACCGCGCTCGGGTTCGGTCACTGTCCCGTCTGCATCGCCAAGACGCAGTACAGCTTCTCGGACGACCCGAAACGCCTCGGCGCACCCGACGGCTTTACCGTCACGGTACGCAACGTACGCGTGTCGGCAGGGGCGGGCTTTGTCGTCGCGCTGACCGGCGATATCATGACGATGCCCGGTCTCCCGAAGTCGCCCGCCGCGGAGCGGATCGATGTCACGCCGGACGGGAAAATCATCGGGCTGTTTTGATAAGTAAACGGCGCGGAGCCCGGAAATTATGGCTCCGCGCCGTATTTGATCTGAAGATGAGAGCGCTGCACGGGAACAGACCGAAGTGGTGAGAAGACACCGCGCCGGTGCGACACAGGCGCTTTCGGGAAGGAGAACGATAGATGATCGTACAGTTGCTGAGCATCTTTGGCTCGGAGGCGGGAGATGTCACGCGGCAGGCGTTTCTTGCCGCACAGGCGCTCGGGCTTGTCGGTTGCGCGATTTCCTGCGGGAGTTACTTCTCAAGGCGACGCACGCTGTATCTGCTCTTGCAGATGATGACCGTTGCGTTGTACGGCGTTCAATATGCGCTTCTCGCGTCGGTATCGGGCGTTGTCAATGATTGTGTTTGCTTTGCGAAATATCTGTTTGTGTTTCTGTTCCTGATCCGCGGCAGGGAAGCGCCCCGCTGGGTCGGCTTTGTCTTTGCCGGGGTGAGTGTCGTGCTCGGGGCTGTAGCCTTTCGCACCCCCTCCGACCTCGTCCCGATCGTGACGGCGGTTCTCTTCACCTATGCTGTCTGGCAAAAGAATCCGTATGTCCTCCGCATCTGCGCTATTGTCTGTAACGGGCTTTGGATCTGGTTCAATCTTCGGGCAGAGGCGTATGTCGCGACTGTCTATTGCTGTGTGGAACTGCTGATGACGGTGGTGACGATCGTTCGCCTGCTGCACTCTCGCCGTACCGCCTCGGCATCTGCCCCGACACCTGCTACGGATGCTGTTCCCACACCCCCACCGGTATCTCCGATTGCCCCGATATCCGCGGCTGCCCGCGCCCCGGGGGACGATGCGACGGTTTCCACAAACGGCTTACCGACATCGGGAAATCCATCGGAAAAATCGCCAAAAGAATCATTCAAATGACTCGTTTTCGGGAGGCAAAGTCTGTTGATTTTGCCTCTCTATTGCGTTTTTTGCAAAACGCAGCTAGCAAAACGACGAAAACATATATCGTTCATTATGCATTATGCCAATGGCGGTCGTAGTGGCTTGAACCAAAATGGCAGACTCCACAATTCGGGTGAAACAAAATTGGCAATATGACGCTTGCGAAGCCCCCTGAAAAACGATACAATAATATCAGAATATCATTTTGTCCCGCGATGCGGGACGGAAACGGAGCGATCATGACAAGCAAGCGAACATTTCTGATGCGGCTTACGGTTGTCTTGGTATTGGTAGCCATGCTGATGCCGGTTTTTGCCGCCTGCGGCAACAAAAAAGACAACAAGCGGTCGTACACGATCACTTATCACCTGAACGGCGGTGCTTTCGCAGACGATGCGGATGTGCCGGAGAAGTATCGGACGGGTGACGAGGCGGCGACGTTGCCGACGCCGACAAAAGAGGGGGCACTCTTCCTCGGTTGGTATGACGTTTCGGAGCCGAATACCGAGACGGATACAAAGTACACAAAGGTGCCGACCGATCAGGCGGGGGATCTCGAGTTCTTCGCGATCTGGGCGGAGCCGGGCGATTATACCATTACCTATCACTTGAACGGCGGTACGTTTACCACCGATGTCCGTACCAGTTATTCGACGGGGGAAGACGCGTGGTCTCTTCCGATCCCCGAGCGAGTCGGATACGATTTTCAGGGCTGGTATGACGGGGAGGATTTCAGCGAAGCGGACTATTACAGCCGCGTCCCGACCGACAATATGCAGAATCTCGAATTCTGGGCGGACTGGAAAGTGGTCACGTACACGGTGACGCTGAATGCAAACGGCGGGAAGTTGTCGGGCTCCGATCGTATCGCGTATATCGTGGATGACGGGAAGGTTAAACTCCCGACTCCGACCGGCGATACGGCGTTCCTCGGCTGGTATAAGTCCCCGCGCTTTGTGGGCGAAAAACTCACGGAGTGGGACGCTTCTCTTGCAAAGAACGTGCAG
>SFZB01000019.1 GCA_004558975.1 bacterium | reverse complement strand
TGATTGACCAGATGAACTCCGATTACGTGAAGTTTGCGAGGGCAGGGGGGCTTTCGGAGGGCGAGATCTTCCGTAAGCACATTCTGAAGAACGCGGCAATCCCGATCATTCACGGGATTCCCGGCAGTATTCTCGGCTGTCTTGTCGGCGCTATCATCACGGAGCGTGTGTATCTCGTCCCCGGCGCCGGGAATCTGCTCACCACCGCAATCAACTCTTACGATAACGCGGTCATCGTCGGTCTGACGATGTTCTATGCGGTCATTTCCATCGTCTCGATCATCCTCGGGGATATCCTGATGGCATGGGCAGACCCGCGCATTTCTTTCTCCAGTAAAGCGAGGTGACAAAAATGAATCAGAATCTAGTCGATCTCGGGGAATTCGGACTGACGGACGAGGAACTGTTCGCGCACGTGGACAACAATGCCGTCGACGCGGAGAAGATCACGGCGCCCCGCTATTCTTACTGGAAGTCGGTTTTGCGTGTATTCTTCAAGAAACGTATCAATATTATCATTCTGGCGCTGCTCGCATTGATTGTCGTTTTCGCGTATATCTACCCGATCTTTTCGCATTACGATAAATACGCGAACGTCCTCGTAGAGGGCGGGAAACACCTGACCCCTTCGGCGGCGATGGACATGTACGGCCATAATATCCACTGGATTTTCGGTGCCGGCAGTATCGGTGAATCCACGTTCGACGCCCTGTGGAGCGGCGCGCGGATTTCGCTGACGCTCGCGTTCGTCTGCGCGGTCATCAACCTGACGGTCGGCGTCATCATCGGCGCGATCTGGGGCTTCTCCAAGCGGGTGGATATAGTGATGACCGAGGTGTATAACATTGTCGGTAACGTGCCGTATATCCTGCTCATTTCCGTCATCGTCATGATCCTGTCGGCGAACTTCTGGTCGATGGTGTTCGCCCTGACCATCACGGGCTGGCTCTCCATCGCTTACTTTATCCGCACGCAGGTCATCATCATCCGCGACAGAGAGTATAACCTCGCGTCGCGCTGTCTCGGTACGTCGACGTTCCGCATCGCGATGAAGAACATTCTGCCTTTCATGGTGTCGGTCATCGTCACGCTGGCGGCGACGGAGATTCCCTCGTATATTTCCTATGAAGTGTTCCTGTCTTATATCGGGCTGTCCATGTCGGATATGTCGCTCGGTAAACTGATTTACGCGGCGGAGGGCTCCATGCTCACGCCCGGCTTCCAGATGGAATTCTGGTGCCCGGTCGCCGTCGCCTCGGTCATCACGGTCGTGTTGTACGTCGTGGGGCAGAACCTCGGTGACGCGTCCGATCCCCGGACGCACATGTAAGGGGGACGCCGATGGAAAACAAAAAGGTACTTTTGTCGGTCGAAGACCTCGAGGTCAAGTTCCGCGTCCGCGGCAGAATCCTCACCGCCATCCGCGGTGTCTCGCTCGACATTTATGAGAACGAATCCATCGCCATCGTCGGCGAGTCCGGCTCCGGTAAATCGGTCTTGACCAAGACATTTGCCGGCATGCTGGACGAGAACGGGTTCATCAGCCGCGGGAATATCATCTTTGATGATGCGGAGCTGGCGGATACCTGTGTGAAAAAGGGGCGCATGACGCAGCTCCGACTGAACTTCTTTAAGAAGCGCCTTGACGCCTATGCACGCCTGCTCGCGGGCGCCGGGACGTACCAAGCGCTCCTTGACCTCGACCGCGAAATCGAGGAAAAGAAGACCCTGCCCGAAGAGGCGGCGGGGGAGATCCGCGCGAAAATGGAGGATCTCCGCTTCCGTATGACCGAGGCGTATAACGAGAAGATGACGCTCGACAGCCATAAGGACAAGGAGAAGATTCATACCCTTTCGGCGCAGATTGCGTCCTGGAAATCGGAACTTGCCGGTCTTAAGCGTGAGGAGCGGGCGCTCATCAGAGAGCATAAGCGGTCGTTCCGGAATGATGCGGCTCTCCGCGCGGAATACGCAGAGCGTCGTCGCGCGCTGAAAGAAAAGTACGCCGGGGAAATTTCGGGAGACATCTCCGATGAGGTTCGTCAGCGGAATGAACGGATCGCCAAGGAGATCTGGCTCTCCGTCGGTCGTATCGGCGCTTTCCGCCGGCTGAAACTCGCGATAGGGCTTCTGCGCGCACTGAAGAAAGCCATGCGGCTCGGCGTAGACCTCTCGGACGAGGCGGCGCTGAATGCGGTATTCGATAACGTCATTTTCCGCGTCCGCTATATCGATGAGAACGAGGAACGCCTGCACGGCGTGTGCGTTCTGAACCTTGCGAAGATCAAGTACGAGAAAGACTGGACGCAGATCCGCGGCAGTCGCATCGCGACGGTGTTCCAGGATCCGATGACGTCGCTGAACCCGATCATCACGATCGGGAAACAGATCACGTCCGTTATTCTCCGGCACCAGAACTGCTCGGAGGCAGAGGCGCGTAACCGTGCGCTCTCGCTCATGAAGAAGGTCGGGATCCCGAACGCCGAAAAGCGTTTCGACGACTATCCCTTCCAGTATTCCGGCGGTATGCGTCAGCGTATCGTCATCGCAATCGCGCTGTCCTGCCAGCCGAAGATCCTCATCTGCGATGAGCCGACGACGGCACTCGACGTGACGATTCAGGCGCAGATCCTCGATTTGCTGAAAGATCTGCAAAAAGAGTTCGGCTATACGATCGTGTTCATCACGCACGACCTCGGTGTCGTCGCGAATATCGCGGATCGTGTCGCCGTCCTGTATGCCGGGCAGATCGTCGAGGTGGGCAAGGTCGAGGAAGTGTTCTACGACCCCCGCCACCCGTACACGTGGGCACTCCTCGCATCGCTCCCGCAGCTTGCGGAGCGGAATACGAAACTGTATTCCATCGAAGGGACGCCCCCCTCGCTCTACAACAAGATCGTCGGCGATCCTTTTGCACCCCGCAACCCGTATTGCCTGAAAATCGACACGCTGAAAGAGCCGCCCATGTTCGCGGTCAGCGAGACGCATTTTGCCAAGACGTGGCTTTTGGACCCGCGCGCGCCGCAGGTGGAGAAACCCGAATCCATTCGCGATATCCACGAGAAACTGCGCAACGCGTACCATGTATAAGGAGGAATGACTGTGCAAGAGACTGAAAATACCGAAAAGCGGGTCACGCAGTTCCCGGAGCACGGCCCTGTCGATGAGACGGGGAGAGAAGTCCTGCTGGAACTGAAGAACGTGGACATCACGTTCGGTAAAGGTGATCGCGCCGTCAAGGCGGTCAAGAACGCCTCCTTCAATATCTACAAGGGCGAGACTTTCTCGCTCGTGGGCGAGTCCGGCTCGGGGAAGACGACCGTCGGACGCGCCGTGATTCGCGTCAATCCCCTGTCTGCGGGCGAGATTCTCTATAAGGGCGTCCGCATCTCGGGTGCGATCCCGCACTCCCTCGACCGTGAGGTCATTCGTAATATCCAAATGGTGTTCCAGGATCCGGCGGCGTCGCTGAACGAGCGCGCCACGGTGGACTATATCGTCTCCGAGGGGCTCTACAACTTCCATCTGTATGAGGACGAGGCGGATCGTGTCCGCAAAGTCGAAAAGATCATTGAAGAGGTCGGTCTGCTCCCCGAGCATCTGACGCGTTACCCGCACGAGTTCTCCGGCGGTCAGCGTCAGCGGATCGGGCTGGCGCGTGCCATGGTCATGGAGCCGGAACTCGTCGTTGCCGACGAGCCGATTTCTGCCCTCGACGTGTCGATCCGCGCGCAGGTTCTGAACCTGCTGAAGAAATTCCAGCGCGAGCGCGAGACGACGTACCTCTTCATCGCGCATGACCTGTCGATCGTCCGTTTCATTTCCGACCGTATCGGGGTCATTTATAAGGGTGATATCGTGGAGGTCGCGACGGCGGAGGAGCTTTTTGATTACCCGCTCCACCCGTACACCCGCTCGCTGATTTCCGCGATCCCGATTCCCGACCCCCTGCTCGAAAAGCATAAGAAACTCTTCACCTACGACCCGTCTGTGCATGATTACAGCAACAGCACGCCGTCTCTTGTCGACATCGGTCACGGACACTTCGTGTTCGGCGATGAAAAGGAGATCGAGGAATACCGTCGTATCCGCGAGAGTGGGGAGCGGATTCAGTCCATCACGATCCTCTCCGACGAGGAAATGGCGGCAGAGGCAGCAAGCCATACGGAGGACACCGCCGAGTCGACGGAGCCCATTCTCGAGACGCCCCCGCACGATACGGGGAACGTCGGCTATTCGATCGGCTCCTTCTTCCTGCCGATCATCGGTCTTATCGGCGGCGGTATCTTCAAGCGGCATCGCCATATCCGCAACTATAAAGCGTGCAAGAAAGGCGGTATTGCCGGACTGATTTTCCGCGGTGCCGTCTTGGGGCTGTTCCTGCTCGCGCTCGGCATCTCGCTTCTGTGATGAAACGCCGGGGGAAGAATCCGAACGAGAATCCGGGGGTCAAACCCCCGGTACAGGTGGAGCTGTCCGAGAAACATGTCGGGAAGCGCACCGTGCTCATCATTGTCCTCATCGTGCTTGCCGTCGTCGGGATCGCCGTTGCGATCGCTTCTGCACTTTCGCAGGACGACGGGTGGACGACCATCACGGCGGACGCCTCGAATGAGGCGAACTGCAGCGCAGACTTTATCTTCCAGTATGAGATCGGCAGGGGCGGCACTTCCGCCACCGCCGAGCACAAGAAGGTGACGCGCCTGTACACCGAGGCGTGCCGCGACGCGTACCGCATGTTCCACGCCGATGCCGCGTTTGAGGACGTCCATAACCTCTATTATATCAACCGCCATGTAGGAGAAGAAATTACCGTACCCGATGTACTTTATCGCATGTTCGAGCTGTTCGATCGGACGGGAAACCGCCTGCTCTATGCCGCCCCCATGTACACGGACTACCGCAATCTTTTCACCGTGGAGAGCGACGCCGCGACGAAGGACTTCGACCCGTATACGAACGCAGAAGTTGCCGCCTATCTCAGAGAAGTCGCGACATACGTCTGCGACCCGGGTGCCGTGCGGGTGGCGCTGCTCGGGGAGGGGAAGATCCGACTCCTCGTCTCCGACGCGTACCGCGCGTTTGCGGCGGAGAACGGTATTACTTCGTATATTGACCTCTATTGGATGAAGAATGCCTTCATCGCGGATTATCTTGCCGATACGCTCGCCGCGGCGGGCTACACGGCGGGGAACCTTACGAGCTTCGACGGCTATGCGCGGAACCTCGATGACAGCGGGCTCGGTTATTCCGTTGACCTGTTTGATCACCGTGGCGGGAAGACGTATGCGGCGGCGCGCCTCGATTATGCCGGGGCGAAGAGCATGGTGTTCCTGCGCGCGTACAGCATTTCCGCCTACGACGAGACGTATTACACGTTTGCGGACGGCACGGTGCGCCATGCTTACCTCGATGTAACGGACGGGCTGTGCAAGAATGCGCTCGAGAATCTGTTTGCCTATTCGGAGAGCCTCGGCTGCGCCGAGACGCTCCTGCATATCGCGCCCGTATTTATCGCCGATACCTTTGACGTGACACGCCTTGACGCGGCGGAGCGGGCGGGGGTTCATTCCGTCTTTTTCGAGGGGACGACGCTCATCGCGTACGACCGAAACGTCACGTTCTCGCGCCTCTTCGAGGATGAGAGCGGCAAGTATACAGTCACGTACCGCGAGGCGGAGTAACCTTTCACATGCGCGTCCGCGCGTCGGAGCAGTTACCGTTATTTGCCCCGCGCTTTCGACGCCGATCCCCTCACACGCGCGTCTGCGCGGTTCCGCCTGCCCGACCATAGGGGCGCCGTTCCGTAAATCTCAATGAAAAAGCACCCGACCGAGGTCGGGTGCTTTTTGTTTGCTATGAAAATTACTTTGTTTCGTCGTCCGCAGTCGTTTCCGGGGCGATGTCCGCGGCAGCGGCTTCGGCGTTGTCTGCCGGAGCGGGGGCGACGGAGGTCGCTTCGGGCGCCGGTGTTTCCTCGATAACCTCTTCCGGGGCGGGAGCGGCTTCTGCGGTCTCGGGCGCCGGCGTCTCTACCATAGCGGCAGGCTCGACGGCGGGTTTCTTTTTGCCTTTCTTGCCGTTCTTTGCGGCGGGCTCGGCAGGGGTCTCATGCACGATCGGGTGCGAGTCCTCGGCGACCACGTCGACGGAGCGGATGGCGGCGCGCAGGAAGCGGATGTGGGTCTTGTCTTTGGTGGTCTCGATGACGACCGTCTCGTCTTTGAGCGAGACGATTTTGCCGACGATACCGCCGATGGTCGTGACCTCGTCACCGACCTTCATGTTATCGCGCATTCTCTGTGCCTCTTTCTCCTGCTTCTTCTGCGGACGGATCAGCAGGAAGTAGAAGACGACGACAACGAGTACCAGCATACCGATGGTAAGCAGACTCTGCGGGTTAAACGCAAGTGCAAAGGGGAAAAACTGCATCTTTGGTTCCTCATTTCCTAGTGTTTTTTCTCATTATACCCATTTTTTATGAACAATTCAATACCCATTGTACCTTTTTTCACATTTTGATCGATTGACAAGCCGCCCGGGGGCGTGCTACAATACCTTGAAGACAGTGAGAGGAGTGCCTCTTTTTATGAAACTGAAAGCGCAGATCATGGACGCGGCGGCGGTCGGTCGCTGTATGACCCGCATTTCCTATGAGATCGTCGAGCGTGAGGGCGACCTTGACGGGCTGGTGCTTGTCGGGATTCATACCCGCGGGGTACCGATGGCGAAGATGGTCGCCGAGCGCATCCTCGCGCACAGCGGCGTGTCCGTCCCCGTCGGGATTCTGGATATCTCGCTGTATCGTGACGACCTTTCCACCATTGGCGAGCTGCCGGAGGTGCGCGGGTCGGAACTGCCGTTTGACGTGACGGGGAAACGCGTAGTGCTGGTCGACGATGTGCTGTACACGGGCAGGACGGCGCGCGCCGCGATTGACGCCTTGTTTGCGCTCGGCAGACCGCAGACGATTCGCCTCGCCATTCTCGTGGATCGCGGGCACCGCGAACTGCCGATCCGCGCCGACTTCGTCGGGAAGAACATGCCCACCTCGCAGCGGGAGGTCGTGGCGGTACACTTTGATGAGACAGACGGCGATACCGGCGTCTACCTCTACGAGCAGGAATCATCTTACTGCGATCAGAAATGATTTTACCGCAAGCCGGCACGTGCGCGTGCCGGCTTTGATTGTACAGTCGCCCGGCAACGCCGAACGGTGCCTTTTTGCACAAAATGAGCCGAATCTAGGACGGATTTTTATCATAGTGCATAAGAATATCTTTTTTCGGAGAATCCTCTTTACAAACCGGTCACAATCTGTTAGAATAACGACAGTCAAAAATCTTTAAGCACGGTACAGAGAGACCGGGAAGATTGTCATAGAAGACGCACAGCGTCGGTTTGTGGTACATCTTGCTCGGGCAAGGTGTATTTTTTTTGGCATCGACGGCGTGAGCCGAGTAAATAGATGTAATTAATTTGTACAGGAGATGCAAAATTATGAAACTCGTCTACAACGTTCAGGACAGACCCCCGTTTGCGCGGGTGTTGGTGTTCGCTCTGCAGCAGTTGCTCGCGATCCTCGCGGCGACCATCGCTGTGCCGACGGTCATCAACAACAATCAGGACATCATTACGCACTTCGGTAAGTCCGTCGATATGTCGCAGTCGGCGGCTCTGCTGGGCGCCGGTATCGGCACACTGGTCTATCTGCTCTTCACGAAGTTCAAGAGCCCGGTGTTCCTCGGTTCTTCCTTCGCATTCCTCGGTTCCATGGCGGCGGCTTTCTGCGGTGCCGTGTCGATTAACCTCGGCTTCACCGGTCTGCTCCTCGGCGCCGTGTTCGCGGGTCTTGTCTACGTCGTGATCGCGATCGTCGTCAAGTACTGCGGCACAAAGTGGATTAACAAACTGATGCCCGCTGTGGTCATCGGGCCGACGGTTGCGATCATCGGTCTGTCTCTCGCAGGGAATGCCGTCGGCGACCTGACGAAGGGTAACGGCTCCGCTTCCGTCAACACCTACGTGGCGCTCATCTGCGGCCTTGTGACGCTGGGTGTGACGATCGTCGCTTCTGTCTACGGCAAAAAGATGATGAAGATGATTCCGTTCATCATCGGTATCTGCGCCGGTTACGCCGTCGCCGCCGTGTTCACCGTCATCGGTCTTGCCGCTCACATCGACGCGCTGAAAGTTATTGACTTCTCCATCTTCCAGCGACTCACCCATGCGAACGCTTGGTACCCCGACTTCACCTTTATCCACGCCTTCAAGGGCTTTAAGGACATCACCGGTTCCTACATCGCGACGGTCGCGGTTGCCTATGTACCGGTTGCCTTCGTGGTCTTCGCAGAGCATATCGCGGACCACAAGAACCTCTCCACCATCATTGAGAAAGATCTCCTCACGGAGCCCGGTCTTGATAAGACCCTGCTCGGTGACGGTGTCGGTTCTGCGGCGGGTGCCTTCTTCGGCGGCTGCCCGAACACCACCTACGGTGAGTCCGTCGGTTGCGTCGCCATCTCCGGTAACGCCTCGGTCGTGACCATTCTGGTAACAGCTTGCATGGCGATCCTCGCCGCCTTCCTTGCCCCCTTCGTCCTCTTCCTCGCCACAATTCCGTCCTGCGTCATGGGCGGTGTGTGCGTTGCTCTCTACGGGTTCATCGCTGTCTCGGGTCTGAAGATGATCCAGAACGTCGACCTCGGCGACAACCGCAATATGTTCACCGTCTCCGTGATTCTGATCACCGGTATCGGCGGTCTGGTGCTGACCTTCGGTAAAGTCACTATCACCTCGATCGCCTGCGCCCTGATCCTCGGGATTCTGACCAACCTCCTTGTGAATATCAAGAAGGATAAGACGACGGAGAACGCCGGCACGTCGGCGGCTGAGACCGAGACGGCAGAGACCGCGGAAGTCGAGACCAAAGAGCCTGCCGGGAAGTAATTTCCGAACAGAATAACGTATCCTAAGCCAAGGGTACTCCCCAAAGGGAGCCCTAAAAGCGAAAAGAGCGGCGTGCCCTCGGGCGCGCCGCTCGCCTGTTTGTACGGCATTCGTTCTCGTTGAGAGTGATATTTGCTATGTAAAAACCGGGCGGGGAATTGCTTTTGCGGATTCCGTGTGATACAATAAATTGTTTGATTGCTTTGGCGGGAGGTGCCGGATGAAAGAGAAGATACTCGTCAGCGCGTGCCTGCTCGGCGCTCCTTGCCGTTATGACGGAAGAGCCAAGCCGTCCCCCGAGGTGATACGCCTTTCCGAGCGGTTCGATCTGGTGCCGATTTGTCCCGAGGTCGCGGGCGGTCTCCCGACGCCCCGCACCCCTTCCGAGTTGGCGGGAGAACGTGTCGTGAACCGCGCGGGGGAGGATGTCACGGCGGCGTTTGCCCGCGGTGCCGCCGTGGCAGTGCAGACCGCGCGGCTCCTCGGCATTACACGCGCGGTCTTGAAAGCGCGCAGTCCTTCCTGCGGGCGGGACGCCGTCTATGACGGCACCTTTTCCGGTACCCTCACGGCAGGGGACGGCGTGACCGCCGCCGCGCTCCGCGCCGCCGGTGTCAGGATTTATACGGAAGAAGAAACGGCGGCGTTGCTCACCGCCACGGAGGATACCGAATGAAACGCGTTTTTTCCTATCTGCGCCCCTATGTGAAAGAGTGCATTCTGGCGCCGCTTTTCAAACTTTTGGAAGCGGGGTTTGAACTGATTGTTCCGCTCGTTATCGCAGCGATTATCGACACCGGTATCGCCGCGCGCGACACCGCCTATGTTTTGCGTATGTGCGGGATTTTGCTTGCGCTCGCCGTTGTCGGCTTGCTCGCGGCGGCTTGCGCCCAGTATTTCGCGTCCGTCGCGGCGACCGGCTTCGGTACCGCTCTGCGCGGCGCCCTGTTCGGGAAGATCCAGAGCCTTTCGTACCGCGAACTCGATACGCTCGGGACGGCGACGATGATGACGCGCATGACGAGCGACGTGAACCAGGCGCAGACGGGCGTGAATCTGACGCTCCGGCTTCTGCTCCGCTCTCCGTTCGTCGTATTCGGTGCGCTCATCATGGCGGCGACGATTGACGGGAAACTGTCGCTGATTTTTGCCGCCGTCATCGTGCTGTTGCTCATCGTGGTGTACACCATCATGTTCCGCACCCTGCCGCTCTACCGCCGCTCGCAGGAGAAGCTCGACAGAGTCCTCGGACTGACACGTGAGAACCTGACCGGCGCGCGCGTCCTGCGTGCGTTCTGCCGTGAGGAGGAAGAGGAAAAGCACTTCGACGAGGCGAACGAGGCGCTCACCCACTCGCAGAAACACGTCGGGCTGCTCTCCGCCCTGACGAACCCGCTCACCTATGTCATCATCAATATCGGTGTCATCGCCCTCATCTGGGGTGGTGCTATCCGCGTCGACCACGGGGATCTCACACAGGGGCAGGTCGTCGCGCTCTATAACTACATGTCGCAGATCCTGGTCGAACTTGTCAAGATGGCGAACTATATCGTCACCGTGACCCGCGCCCTCGCGTCGGGGAAGCGTGTGGCGCGGGTTCTTGAGATGGAGAGCAGTCTTGCCGCCCCGGTACAGCCCGGAAAGCCCGTCGAGGGTGCCCCGGCAATTGTCATGACGGATGTCTCCATGACCTATGCGGGGAATGCGGCTCCCTCGCTCTCCCACGTAACGTTTGCGCTCCCGCGCGGCTGTACGCTCGGCGTCATCGGCGGTACCGGATCGGGGAAGACAACACTCGTCGATCTGATCCCGCGCTTTTATGAAGCGAGCGAGGGGGTCGTATCGGTGTTCGGCACGCCCGTCGGGCAGTATGACCTCGATACGCTCCGCGGCATGATCGGCGTCGTGCCACAGCGCGCCGCCTTGTTTTCCGGCACGATCCGGGACAATCTCCTCTGGGGCAACCCGGACGCCACGGACGACGATCTGCAGAGCGCGCTCCGTATCGCGCAGGCGCTTGACGTCGTTGCCTCGAAACCGCTGGGGCTCGACGAACCTGTAGAGGCGGGCGGGAAGAACTTCTCGGGCGGTCAGCGCCAGCGTTTAACGATTGCCCGCGCACTGGTCGCGAAGCCGGAGATTCTGATTCTCGACGACAGCGGCTCTGCCCTTGACTATGCGACCGACGCGCGCCTACGGCGCGCACTCCGCGAAGATCTCGCGGGCATGACGGTGGTCGTTGTCTCTCAGCGCACCTCCTCGGTGCGGCACGCCGACCTGATTCTGGTGCTCGACGAGGGGAATGTCGTCGGGATGGGGACGCATGACGAGCTGCGCGAGACCTGCCCGGTCTATCGTGAGATTTGCATGACGCAGGAGAGAGGAGGCGAGGCGAAATGAAAAAGAAACTCGGAAAAGGCGAGACAAAAGCCGCGCTCCGCGCCCTTGCCCCGTATCTGAAACGTCATATTCCCGCGATGATCCTTACGCTCTTTTTTGCCGCTGTGTCGGTTGCTCTGACGCTCCTGCTCCCCATTCTCATCGGGCGCGCGATCGACTGCATCATCGGCGTCGATAATGTGGATTTTCCAAAGATCGCGCGGCTCCTCCTTGCCGTCGGTATTGCCGTCGGCGCGACGGCAATCGCCCAGTGGCTCCTCGGTGCCTGTAACAACAAGATCGCATTTGAAATCGTGCGCGATCTGCGGCGGGATGCCATGCACCGCATCCGGCGTCTGCCGCTTGCTTACCTCGATACACACCCGACGGGGGACATCGTCTCCCGTGTCATCGCGGATGCCGAGACGGTGGCGGACGGCTTGCTCCTCGGCTTTACGCAACTGTTCAGCGGGGTTCTGACCATTCTCGGCACACTTGGGATTCTGATTGATCTTAATGTTTGGATTGCCCTTTGCGTGGTTGTTCTGACGCCGCTCTCCCTCTTTGTCGCACGCTTTATCGCACGGCGTACCTATGCGATGTTCCGCCGCCAGAGCGAGACGCGCGGCGAGCAGACGGCACTCATCGACGAGATGATCGGCGGTCAGCGGGTCGTACAGGCGTTCCGCTACGAGAAGCGGAGTCAGGCGCGGTTCGATGAGGTCAATGAACGGCTGCGCCGTCACTCGCTGCGTGCCACCTTCTTTTCCAGTCTGACCAACCCCTGTACGCGAGCGGTCAATAATCTGGTGTACGCCGCGGTCGCTCTGCTCGGCGCGCTCCTGCTCATTTATCCGGGAGGAGCCTTGTCTGTCGGCACCGTCTTCACGGTCGGCACGCTCTTCTCCTGCCTGTCATACGCCAACCAGTACACCAAACCGTTCAATGAAATTTCCGGCGTCGTGACCGAGTTGCAGAATGCTTTTGCCTGTGCTTTGCGGATTGAAGAACTCATAACGGCGGAGCCGGAAGTCCCGGACGCCGACGACGCGCGACTGCTCGAGGATCCGCGGGGGGAGGTCGCATTCTCCCATGTTTCGTTCTCCTATGTACCCGAGGTGCCGCTCATGCGTGACCTGTCGCTCGAGGCGAAGCCGGGACAGCGGATTGCCATCGTCGGGCCGACCGGGTGCGGCAAGACGACGCTCATCAACCTGATTATGCGTTTCTACGATGTGACCGGCGGTCACGTCTCCGTGGACGGTGCAGATATCCGCACGCTGACGCGTGCCTCTCTGCGCGGCTCCATCGGTATGGTTCTGCAGGACACTTGGGTTCGTCATGCCACCGTGCGGGAGAACATCTGCCTCGGGCGCGAGGAGGCGACCGAGGAGGAGATGATCGCCGCCGCGAAAGCGGCGCACGTCCACGGGTTCGTCAGCCGGCTCCCGGAGGGGTACGATACCATGCTCTCCGAGGGCGGGGAAGAACTTTCTCAGGGACAGCGACAGTTGATTTCCATTGCCCGTGTCATGCTCACTCACCCGAAGATCCTGATTCTTGACGAAGCCACTTCTTCCATCGACACGCGCACGGAGCGCAAGGTGCAGGAGGCGTTCGAGCGCCTGATGGCGGGACGCACGTCCTTTATTGTGGCGCACCGTCTCTCGACGATCCGGTCGGCGGACATGATCCTCGTCATGCGCGCGGGTGATGTCGTGGAAATGGGGACGCATAATGACCTCATGGCGCGCGGCGGATTCTACGCGACACTTTATAACAGTCAGTTCGAGTCCTGACGCGGTTGACAATCCGCCCTGTCTGCTATACAATAAAGGAAATAATATATCGCGCGGCATAGGTGCCACGCAGCGTGAGCGGCATCTGACCGCTCCCGAATACATCGAAAAGGGGATTCACCATGTATAAAGAAATACGACCCGGCAAGACCTGGTACGATACGGACGGCGAGCGCATTCAGGCACACGGCGGCTCGGTGCTGGCAGTCGGCGACACCTTCTACTGGTACGGCGAGAATAAAAAAGGCATCACCGGCTACGCGACGGGGGAATACTGCGGCGTGTGGCATCACGGTGTTTCGCTCTACTCCTCGAAGGACCTCTATAACTGGAAGAACGAGGGCGTCATCATGGTCGATGACGAGAACCCGGACAGCCCGTTCTATCCGAAAAACATCATGGACAGACCGCATATCGTGTATTGCGAGCGCACGGGGAAGTTCGTGCTTTGGGCGAAGTGCGCCGGGCACGGCGGCTTCGAGACGGCGTTCTTCGGCGTGTGCGAGAGTACGGATATCCGCGGCCCCTACACCTATGTGCGTTCGGTCTCCTGCGAGCCGTATCACGTCGGGGATTTTGACCTCGTCGTCGAGGACGGACGGGGGTATGCAATCTTTGAGCATCCCCACACCAAGATGATTGTCATGGAACTGAATGATACGTTTGACGACGTGACCGGGGACGCGAGCGAGCATCTGCAACGCCCGTTCCCGCCCTTCACCCGTGAGGCTCCGGCATATTTCCGCCGCGGGGAGGAGCGATTCCTCCTGACTTCCGGGACGACGGGCTATTTCCCGAACCCCTCCGAGGTTTGCCGAATGACTTCTTTCCACGGGGAATGGCAGGATCTCGGCGACCCCTGCGTCGACGATCGGAACCGCGACTCTTTCTGTGCGCAGTTTTCTTCCGTGTTCCGTCACCCGACGGTGCCGGATCTCTACATAGCGCTCGGCGACCGCTGGCTGACCGACCTTTCGGTGCATCTGCCGGACATCGGGCATTGCTTTGAGCAGATATTCAATCCGGCGCTTGGCGGACTGCCGAAAGACATTGACCTTCGCGCCTATACGGACAGTAACACCGGCGAGGCGGATTACGTCTGGCTGCCGATTCGGTTCCGCCCCGACGGGACGCCGTATATCGAGTGGCTCGACCGCTGGCGCGTCGAGGACTTTGCCTGACGGAGAGCACCTATGAAACGGAAAACATGGCTGTATCTCGCCGGGTTCTCTGCGGTGGCGGTAGCGCTCTCGTGGCTCCTCGCGGGACTGGCGATCCGGGATCGGGTGGCGGAAGTACCGTTTCTCTTCTCGACCCTCGCCAAATTGCTGGTGATTCTTTTGATATTGTATGACGCGAAGATTTCCGGCACGGGGAAATACCTCCTCTGCGGCAGAACTTTCTCGCGCGATACCGTTTGGCTCGCCCTGCCACTGATTGCATCGGTATTGATTTGTTACGGCGCGATAGACACACGTCCGGGTGCGCTTGCCGGTGCCATGATGCTCCTCGGGGTCGTGGCAGGCGTCGTGTGGGAGGAACTTTATTTCCGCTTTGCCGCCAGACTCCTATTTGAGCGCTGCGGGAAGTATCATCTGCTCGTCGTTGTGCTGACATCGGTCGTTTACGGCGGCGTACAGCTGTTCCGCGCCCTGTATCAGCCGATTGGGGTCGGCGTCGGACTGATGCTGTTTGTCCTCACGACGGCGCAGGGGATTTTCCTCACCGCCCTCTACAGTAAGACCAAGAACATTCTGGTGCCCCTGCTGGCACATTTGGCGCAGGACGTGCCGGAGACGCTGTTCCATCAGTTCTCGACCGCGCCGCGCGGTGTTTTCGGCACAGGCGAGTTTCTGCGCGGACTGCTCGCGATCGCCTATACGGCGGTCGGCTTCTGGCTCCTGTTCTTCTCGCACCATATCCGGGAACGCAGACAGAACAAGACCCGGGCGGCGGTCGCTCTACCGCCTGCGATCGACGTCGCTGCCCCCGAGGAAACGCACACCCCGGAGGAATAATCCTCACCGCTTATCATCATGCAATATACAAGGCGCCGCCCGATTTTTCGGGCGGCGCCTTGTCATTATGGGTTGCTTCAGAATTTAAGAGCGACCAGATGAAGCAGTACCTCGACCATTTTGCCGAGCGCCCCCTCAGGAATGAACTCCCGCACCGAGTGGAAGTTGACACCACCTGTCGAGAGGTTGGGGCAGGGCAGTCCCATGTAGGAGAGCCGCGCACCGTCCGTACCGCCGCGGATCGGCTGCACGATCGGCGTGACGCCCGCCGCCTGCATAGCGGCTTTGGCGTTGTCGATGAGGAACATACAGGGCAGGATCTTCTCCCGCATATTGTAGTAGCTGTCCGTCACGTCACATGCAACGGTCCCCTCGCCCCAGAGCGCGGCGACCTCGTCGGCGATGCGTTTGACCGTCGCTTTCTTCTCTTCAAAGAGAGCGCGGTCATGGTCGCGCAGGATCATGCGGACTTCCGCACGCGTTTCGTCGCCGGACAGACTCGTGACATGGTAGAATCCTTCGTACCCTTCGGTGTGCGCCGGATCCTCCTCCGCCGGCAGGCGGGTGAGAAAATCGCGCGCCATGAGGCAGGCGTTCTTCATCACGCCCTTGGCGGAGCCGGGGTGAATGTTCACGCCGTGGAAGATGACCTTGACGCCTGCGGCGTTGAAATTCTCGTATTCGATCTCGCCGAGCATACCGCCGTCGACCGTGTAGCCGTAGCGGGCGTTGACTTTTTCGAGGTCGACGAGATCGGCGCCGCGCCCGATTTCCTCATCGGGGGTGAAACAGACGGAAATGGGCGGGTGCGGGAGCGTGGGATCGGCGGCGAGCCGTGCCACGGTTTCGACGATTTCGGCGACGCCCGCTTTGTCGTCCGCCCCGAGCAGGGTCGTCCCGTCCGTCACAATCAGCGTCTCTCCCGCGAGCCGCGCGAGTTCCGGCGTGTCGGCGGGCGTAATCTTCACGCCGGAGGCAAGGGTGATGTCGCCGCCCGCGTAGCGGATGCGGGTCGGTCTGACCCCGGCGCCGGATGCCGCCGGGGAGGTGTCCATGTGTGAGATAAGGGCGAGTGCCGGGTCATTCTCCCGTCCCGCCGATGCCGCGAGATGCGCGTACACATAGCCGTTTTCGTCCATGTGCGCGTCGGTCAGTCCTGCGGCTTTGAGTTCTCCGACAAGATACTCGGCGAGTTTCTTCTGCTTTTCGGTCGAGGGGCAGGTCGCCGAGTCTTCGTCCGACGTCGTGTCGAACGTGACGTATTGAAGAAAGCGTTCGACAACCATCAGAATGCCCAGTTGCCTTTCCGGAAGATCGGCACCACGCGCCCGTCTTTCGTCGTCGCGTCGATGTCGAGGTCCTCTGTGCCGATCATGAAGTCGACATGGATGATCGAGTCGTTGACGCCCTTTTCACGGAGTTCGTCGAGACTGTATTTTTCGTGGTCGCGTACGCAACCGCCGAACCCGCGCCCGAGCGCCAGGTGGCAGGCGGCGTTCTCATCGAACAGCGTGTTGTAGAAGAGGATTCCGCTCTCGCGGATGGGGGAAGCGTAAGGCACCAGCGCACACTCGCCGAGGTAGGCGGCGCCCTCGTCCATGGCGATCATCTCACGCAGGACGCCCTCACCGCGCTCCGCATGAACCTCGACGGCTTTCCCGTTCTCGAAGCGGACGGAGAAGTTCTCGATCAGTTGCCCGTTGTAGGAGAGCGGCAGGGAAGCGTATACGATGCCCTCTGCTTCACCGCGCTTCGGAGAGGTAAAGACCTCTTCGGAGGGGATGTTTGGATTAAAGTAGTTGCCGGTCAGCGTGTATTCGCCGCCCGCGGCAAAAATGCTCTCGTCCATGAGACGCACGCGGAAGTCGGTGCCGTTCTTCGAGGTGTAGTGCAGTTCGCGGATGCCGAGCCCGTTGAGGTACTCACAGCGGTCGTGCAGATCGCGGTTGTGCTCTTCCCATGCGGCGACGGGGTCGTCCGTGACGCGGGAGGTCGTGAGGATGGCTTCCCACAGCGCCTCGATGGCTTTGCCTTTCGGCAGGTGCGGGAACACCTTCTTTGCCCATGCGGCACCCGGGACGGCGGCGATGCACCACTGATAGCGATCTTCCATCTTGTCGCGGATCGGCTTGATGAGCTTCATTTTCGCTTGCTGGGCGGCGGCGACTTTTTTCTGATTGACTTTTGCCATGCCGTCGGGGTCTTCGCTCATCAGATAGATCTTGCAGGGCAGGACCTCCGCCTGATACTTCCATTTCTCGAGTTCATAGGACGTGAGGGTAGAGAGGACTTTCTGCGAGCGGCGGCGTGTGTGCAGGCAGGCGAGTGCCTGATCGCTCCACTCGACGTTGACACGGGCGGCGCCCGCTTTATAGCATTCTTCTGCGACCATGCGGACAAATTCGGGCTGGTCGAGTTCTGCATAGATGAACACTTCCTGCCCCCGCTTGACGTTGACGCCGACGGTGGCGATGAGGTGTGCGTATTTTCTCAGGACGGATTTTTTCATAGTTGACTCCTTTCGCGTTCGGACGCGTTGATAGATTTGGATTACAGTGCTTTCAGCACTTCGAGCAGATACTTCCATGTGCGCTCCACCGAGGAGACGGAGAGCGACTCGCGCGGGGTGTGGATATCATAGAGGTCGGGACCCATCGAGATACAGTCGAGCCCCGGGAGCTTCGACGAGAGGATCCCGCACTCGAGCCCGGCGTGGATAATGTCGATCTTGGGGTCGTAGCCGTACTGTGCACGGAAGACCTCGACCATGACGTTCCGCAGACGCGAGTCCGCACGGTATTCCCACGCAGGATAAGCGCCGCGCTCCTGGTACTGCCCGCCGGCTTTCTGGATCGCACTCTTGAGGCGGGCGGTCAGATCGCGTTTCGCGCTGTCTTTGGAACTGCGTACCGCGTAGTCGAAGACGAGCGAGCGCTCGGTCGCGAGGATGCCGAGGTTCAGCGAGGTCTCCACGAGTCCGGGGACGTCCTCGCTCATGGCGATGACGCCGTTCGGGAGCGTCTCGAAGAGCGTGAATACCTTTTCCGCCGTTTCACGGGTGAATACGCCCATGTCGCAGGCGGCGCCGGTCTCCAGTGTCAGGGTCGCATTCGGTTCGCTCTCATGGAGCGCCGCGAGCGCGGTCTCCATGCGGGCGTTGAAGGTTTCGTCGGGCACTGTCGGCGCGAGGAACTTCACCGTTGCCGCGCGGGGAATGGCGTTGTCCTTGCCGCCGCCGGACATGGCGGAGAGGCGGTAGCCGCCATCGCGTGCGAGGGGCGCGAAGAACTTCGCGAGCCACAGAATGGCGTTTTCGTGTCCGGCGTTGATCTCGGTGCCGGAGTGCCCGCCGATGAGCCCGTCGAGCGACAGCGTGCAGGGAATCCCGCGCGCACTCTCGCGGCGAACGGGGAGCGTCAGGGTCGAGCGCACCCCTCCGGCACAGCCGGCGGTGAGGATGCCTTCGTCCTCCGAATCGATGTTGAGCGCCGTCGCGCCCAGCATTCCGATCTCCTCATCGACCGTGAAGAGGACTTCGAGCGGCGGGTGGACGAGGTTCTTGTCGTCGAGGACGGCGAGCGCCATGGCGACGGCGATGCCGTCGTCTCCCCCGAGGGTGGTGCCGTCCGCGTGCAGACGGTCGCCGTCGAGTTTCAGCGTCAGCCCGTCTTTCTGGAAGTCGATCTTGACCTCCGGCAGTTTTTCGCACACCATGTCGAGGTGTCCCTGCAGGATCACGGTGGGGTGGTCCTCATATCCCTTGGACGCCTCTTTGCGGATGATGATATTCCCGGCTTTGTCCTGCTGGCACCACAGCCCGCGCATGCGGGCAAAAACCGCGCAGAAGTCCGAGAGAAGTTTGGTGTTTTTCGAGCCGTGCGGCAGGTCGCAGATGCTTTCGAAGAAGCGAAAGACCTCTTTCGGCTCCAGGTCTTTGAGCAGATACACGGTAGTTCTCCTAACTGTTTAAACCCTCATAGGGTATTTTGCGGAATTTACATAAAGTATATTAGCACATTCTTCCCCCGAACGCAACTCCGTTTCACACGCGTGCGCGACTTTTTTGCGCCCGAAAAGAGCGCTTTCCGCACTTTTTCCGATTCGCGCCCGTCGGGAATTGACAAAGCGGGGGCGGGAGGTTACAATAGGAGCATGAACCCCGACAGCGACGCTTTGGGGCAGGAAAGGGCTTTTATCATGCAGGATATTGAGAGTTTATTTTCGTTTATTGAAGCATCTCCCGCCGCACCCGGCGCCGTGGCGGAGGCGGTGCGCCGCCTGACCGATGCCGGTTTTGCGCCGCTTGCCGAGACGGCACCGTGGCGGGTCACCCCGGGCGGGAAGTATTATCTGACACGGAATCTTACCTCGCTCATCGCCTTCCGCGTGCCGGAGGGGGCGCCAAGCGGCGCGATGATTGTCGCGGCACACAGCGACTCGCCCTCCTACGCCGTCGGTACGGCGTCGCCGGAACGGCGCGACGCGCGCTATACCCGTCTTTCGGTCGAGAAGTACGGCGGTATGCTTGCCGCCACTTGGATGGACAGACCCCTTTCCGTCTCGGGCGTGCTGACGGTGTGCGCGGATAACACATTGAAGCAGATTCCCGTTACGATCGACCGTGATCTGATTGTGATCCCCAGCCTTGCAATCCATATGGACAGACAGGCGAACGACGGCGCGACCTACCGCACCTCCACCGAGATGCAGCCGCTCTACGGCGACGGTGCGGCGCCCGATCTTCTTCCCCTCCTTGCCGAAGCGGCAGGGGTCGACCCCGCCGATATCGTGTCGACCGAGACATGGCTTTACCTCCGTGAGAAACCGCGCCGTGTCGGCGCGTCCGGGGAGTACATTCTCTCGCCCCGCCTCGATGACCTGATGTGCGCGTGGGGCGGTCTTACCGGGCTGATTGAAGCCCCTGCTACAACGGCAATTCAGATGTTCGCCCTGTTCGATAACGAGGAGGTCGGTTCCGCCAGCTATCAGGGGGCAGGGTCGGATCTGCTCCGCGGTACCTTCGAGCGCCTGACCGCCGCCCTCGGTATGGACGAGGACGCGCGCCGCGCGCTCCTCGCGCGTTCGTTCCTTGTCTCGGCGGATAACGCCCATGCCGTCCACCCGAACCACCCGGAAAAAGCCGATCCTCTCTATGCCCCGCGCATGAACGGCGGCGTCGTCATCAAACACAACGCCAACCGCCGCTATGTGACCGATGCCTTTTCCGAGGGCGTGTTCCGTGAGATCTGCCGCCGCGCCGGCGTACCGACGCAGGATTACCGTAACCACCCGGATATTCCGGGCGGCTCGACCCTCGGCTGTATCTCGAACGGGCAACTTTCTCTCCACGCCGTGGATATCGGCATGGCGCAGCTCGCAATGCATGCCGCCTGCGAGACGGCAGGGGCGCAGGACGCGACCTATCTCCGTCAGGCAGTTGCCGCGTTTTACGGCACCGCCCTGTGCTTCGGCGACGGGAATGACCCTGATACCGTGACGCTCGCCTGACGGTCGCCCAATCGCATTCCCCTTGCTTTGCCGATAAGAGATTACCCGACGCACGCGTGACCGTGTGCCTCGGGGCAAATCGGCACGCTCCCGGCGCCGTGCGGCTCGACCGCGTGACACCCATTTCCGACGCACGTTTGTCCGTCGCCTCCGCGCCGGAGGGACACCCCTTGCCGGATGGCATTGACCCGCGTGGCAGCACCGATGCCGGATGCTCGCGTGTATTCCTCTTCGCTAAGTGTTGTCCGTCCGGCGCTTCCTGCGGGGCGCTTCCTGCGAAGCGCTTCCTCTTCGGGGCGTCTTGCCCCGGCGGCAAGACCGATACCGGACGCCCGCGCGGAACATGATTGCCCCCTTTTGCGGCACCTCGGCGCACCCTATCTTCACCTGCGACCTCCCGGGCGCCGTAACGGCACCCGGGTTTTGTGTTTTTCTACGACTTTATCGGCTCCAACAACGGTTGTCTCATCAGATTCGACAAAAATTGTTTTTGTTTTACGGTCATAATTTTAAAAATATGTCACTTATGCGACAAATGCACAGAATTACCTATTGCTACAGCCTTCAACTATTTGTTAGAATGCAACTGTATGAATCTTAATACGGAGGTATTCCAGGGTGACAACAATTCTTTACAACCCGAAAGCCAATAACGGCAGCGGCGAGGCGTCGGTGCGCGCATGGGTGGCGGCGCACGGGGAAGACCCCGCCAATATGCGGAGCGTTTTAGAGATTCCCGACCTCGCGGCATTCGTCGCACCTCTCGGCGCGGACGATAAGATTATTCTTTGCGGCGGCGACGGTACGCTGATGCGTTTCGCGGACGCCATCCGTGATATTGACCTGAAGGTACCGGTTTACTTCACGCCCGCCGGGACCGGTAACGACTTCCTGCGCGACGCCGGGACGGATGAGGATCCGCTCCTCATCAACAAGTACATTGTTGACCTCCCCCGCGTAATCGTCAACGGAGAAGAACACGTTTTCGTGAACGGTATCGGCTACGGCCTCGACGGCTATTGCTGTGAGGTCGGCGACGAGATTCAGCGCAATTCCGATAAAAAAGTGAACTATGCCGCCATCGCCATCAAGGGGATTCTCGGTAAGTTCAAGCCCCGCCGCGCGACCGTGACGGTCGACGGCGTGACCCGTACCTATAAGAAGGCGTGGCTCGCCCCGACGATGAACGGCAGATGCTACGGCGGCGGTCTGTTCATCACGCCGAATCAGGATCGTCTCGGTGAGAGCGGTGTGGTTTCCTGCGCCGTGGTGCACAACTACGGTCGTCTCCACGTGCTGATGATTTTCCCGTCTATCGGCAAGGGCCAGCACCTGAAGTATAAGAAGGCGGTCGAAATCCGCGAGGGGCATGAGGTGACGGTGAAGTTTGATACCCCCTGCGCGCTCCAGATCGACGGCGAGACCTATCTCGGCGTTTCCGAATACACCGTTCTTTCCCGTAAGCGCGTCAAAGAGCGTGCGGCAGAGAGAGCGGCACAGGGCGTCCGCGCCGAAGAGCCGGCGACTGTATGATTTTTTGGATTTTCGTCGCGGAGTCGCTGGCGGCGGCGGTGCTGCTCGGTGTGTTCGTGCCGACGGCGGCATGGGCATGGTGGCAGACGGCGTTGCTTGCGCTCGGCGGGTTCGTCGGTGCTTTTCTCGCACTCAACGTCCTGTTTCTTCTTCTCCTGTTCGTGATCTCGCTGTTCTTCCCGAAAGGCGAGCCGAAAAAGGAGAGCCGTTTCTGGCGGCGCTGGACGGTACATGCCGTCCGTTGGATCCTCGATATGTTGCGTGTCCGTGTGAAGGTCGAGGGGCGGGAACTTCTCCCCGGAGAGCCCGTGGTGCTTGTCAGCAACCACCGCTCCGACTTTGACCCGATGGCGGCGATGGTGGCGTTTTCGCACCGCCCGCTCGTGTATATCTCCAAGGAGAGCAACCTGCGCATTCCGATCGCCGGTGCGTTTGTCCGCCGCTGTCACTTCCTCCCGATCGACAGAGAGAACCCGCGTTCCGCTTTGGCGACGCTGAAACACGCGGCGTCTCTGATGAGGGAAGAGGGGCTCGACATCGGGATCTACCCCGAAGGGACACGCAGTTATAAGGGCGGACCCAAACCCTTTAAGGAAGGCGCGTTTCTCATGGCGAAGCAGGCAGGCGCCCCGATCGTCCTGATGACGACGGAGGGGACGGAGGAGATCGCGGGTCATGTGATTCTGCGGCGTAACATCGTCCGTCTGCGCGTTCTGCGTGTGATTTCCGCCGAGGAGGTCGCCGCGACCACCGCGCGTGAACTCACGCGTCTTTCGGAGGAGACGCTCCTTGCGGCACTCGGTCAGACGACCGAACGTCCGACCTCGTAAACCCAGCACCCGACGGGGGACGCCCGTCGGGTGCTTTTTGCGGAAAAACGGGGAAGAATCGCGGAAATTCGGTTGACAAGAAACGGGCGCTCATGTACAATAGTAGGGTAATTGATTTTATAGCACCGTATTAAAGGGGAACATTATGGTTAAGGAGAAAAAGACCTACCTCGAAGATGTCGCCCGCCGGGTGCGCCTCGGGATTCTCGACGGCGTTTTCCACGCGAAGAGCGGACATCCGGGCGGCTCGCTGTCCATCGCGGACATTCTGACATACCTCTATTTCGAGGAGATGCGGATCGATCCCGAGCGCCCGAAGTGGGAGGATAGAGACCGTTTCGTCCTCTCGAAAGGACATGCGGCACCCGCGCTGTACGCGACGCTCGCGGCACGCGGCTACTTCCCGTGGGAGGAGCTTTCCACGCTCCGGCAGATCACCTCGCGCCTGCAGGGGCACCCAGATATGAAGGGGACGCCCGGCGTCGATATGTCGACGGGGTCACTGGGGCTCGGCATTTCCGCTGCCTGCGGCATGGCGTTGACCGCGAAGTACCTGAAGAAAGAGTTCCGCGTTTATACCGCCATCGGTGACGGTGAGAGCGAGGAAGGGCAGGTCTGGGAGGCGGCGATGTTCGCCGCACACTACGGCCTTGATAATCTGGTCGCCGTCGTGGACTGGAACGGTCTGCAGATCGACGGTGCCGTGACCGACGTAATGAACCCCACGCCGCACGACGAGAAGTTCCGTGCCTTCGGCTGGAACGTCGTCACCTGCGACGCACACGATTTTGATGAGATCGAGGCGGCTTTTGCCGCCGCCCGCGCCTGCAAAGGTAAGCCGACCGCGATGATTGCCCGCTCCGTCAAGGGGAAGGGCGTGTCGTACATGGAACACCAGTGTGGCTGGCACGGTCAGGCACCGAAAGAAGAGCAGTATCTGCAGGCTGTCGCCGAACTCGGCGGGGAGGGTAAATGATGAGCGAGAAAATGGCTACCCGCGAAGCATACGGCGCGACACTGGTGAAACTCGGCGCAACGCGTGATTTCGTCGTCCTCGACGCCGATCTCGCCGCCGCCACCAAGACGGGAATGTTCAAGAAGGCGTTCCCCGACCGCTTCTTTGATTGCGGGATCGCAGAGGGGAACATGATGAGCGTCGCGGCGGGCATCGCCGCCACGGGCGTGACCCCCTTTGTCTCCACCTTTGCCATGTTCGCCGCAGGGCGCGCCTTTGAGCAGGTGAGGAACTCGATCGCCTACCCGCACCTGAACGTGAAGATCTGCGCCACCCACGCCGGTATTACCGTCGGTGAGGACGGCGCTACCCACCAGTGCAACGAGGATATTTCCCTGATGCGTACCATTCCGGGCATGACGGTCATTAACCCCGCGGACGCCGTGGAGACGGAGGCGGCAGTCACCGCCGCCCTCGACTTTGACGGTCCCATGTATATCCGTCTCGGCCGCGCCCCGGTACCGACGCTGAACGATCGCCCCGATTACCGTTTCGAGATCGGGAAGGGGTATGTGCTTGCCGGCGGCACGGACGTCACCCTTGTCGCGACGGGTTATATGGTGCATCTCGCCCTTGAGGCACGCGACATTCTCGCAGCGGAGGGCATCTCTGCGCGCGTTGTCAATATCCATACGATCAAGCCCTTGGATACCGCCCTCATCACCGCGTGCGCCGAAGAGACAGGCGCCGTCGTGACCGCGGAAGAGCATTCGATCATCGGCGGGCTCGGCTCTGCCGTGGCGGAGTG
>SFZB01000062.1 GCA_004558975.1 bacterium | reverse complement strand
AAGAGACGAGGGGGAGCCGCCGAAATTCTTTCGGTGAACGAATTTCGGCGAGCGACAAGCCGGAAAACCTTGTCCTGCGAGGGAGGCTTTAGCCGATGCACGCGGGGCTTGGTTGCCGGCGCGGGACGAGGGCTGTCTTTTTCGTTATCGCACGCTCTACCGCACACCGTAAAGAAATCCTTATTCAAAAAGTTGAATCATTTCCGCATGGCGGAAATGTGTGGGCAAACAAACGGTTTCTCCGATGAATCAAAAAGTTTGCCGAGGCAACACCCCCGAAACGCGCAAAAAGAAAAAGACTTGACAAAGCGCGTCAAGTCGATTATCATAATGACGAAGGAACACCGGCGACGGTTGCTCCTGCAAATCAGACAGAAATAATCGCCTAACTGGTCAGGTGCAGGCGGTTATTTCTTTTTTGCTTTTATTTCCTGTGGATACTGACAAACAGCGCCACAAGAGAAATGATCATCATAGCGAAAGCGAATAACGCTTCGTATGTAACCATCTCCGAAAGCCCGGTGCGAATGAAAGAGATTCATAGGCACCACTCCTTTCATAGTAGTCTGATGAAAGGAGCAAAGAAATATTGTTCCTTTCACCTAAAAGAGAAAGGAGCAACCGCCACCGTTGTGGTATTCCTCCGGGTCTCCCCCTCACGGGAGATTCCGTTTTTTATTTTACGAAGAATGTCGGGATTTGTCAAGAAAAAGAGAGCGAGCCGCGTGGGACGCGGGCGACCGATGGTCGCCCCTACGGTGCGGAGTTTTTCGGGAACAGGGTTTTTGTGTTGAAAACAAAAGGAAAGGGGTGTGCCCCTGTGCTTGTAATGCGCGCGGGGTTGTGATATACTGAACTTTGTTACAAAAAAACGGCGACCGGACGGGGAACCGCGCGGGTGTCGAAAAGCGTGGGGCGCGCGTCGGGCACCGTCGGAAACAGTCTGAGGAGCCAATGGGTGCAGTGCTGTGGGCACCGTCGGAAACAGTCTGAGGACGCCAATGGGTGCAGTGTTGCGGGCACTGTCGGAAACGGTCTCTCGGTGTCGCCTGTCGCGCGGGGTCTGCGGACGCCGCCGGGCGCGGTGTTGCGGCGCCGATACAAAGCCGGCAGATGCCGGGGCGGATCGGGAACGAAAGTCGGAAACAGCAGGGGGTTTTGGTATGGCAGAGGCAAAGAGCGCCGGGGTGATCGTTGTCGGCGCGGGGCACGCGGGGATCGAGGCGGCGCTGGCGGCGGCGCGGCTGGGCGTCGACGTGGTGCTGTTCACGATTCAGTTGGACGCGGTGGGGAACATGCCGTGCAATCCGTCGATCGGCGGCACGGGCAAGGGACATCTCGTCTATGAAATCGACGCCCTCGGCGGTGAAATGGGTCGCGCGGCGGACGCCGTGACGCTCCAGTCCCGCACGCTCAACGCGGGGCGCGGCGCCGCCGTCCACTCCCGCCGTGTACAAGCCGACCGCATGGCGTACCGCGCCTACATGAAGCACCGTATCGAGACAACTCCGCGTCTGCGGCTGATCCAGTCCATGGTGACGGAGGTCCTCTTCCGCGAAGAGGGGGACAAACAACGCGCCGTCGGGGTCAGAACCGCGCTCGGCGACACCTGGGAGGCGCAGGCGGTCATTCTCGCGACCGGCACCTATGCGTCGTCCGCTATCTTCGTCGGAAACGTGACCTACCCCGGGGGTCCCGACGGCATGCAGAGCGCCGAGGGGCTCACCGAATGCCTGACGCGCGCGGGACTCCGTCTCCGCCGTTTCAAGACCGGCACCCCCGCGCGCATCCACCGCCGCTCGATTGATTTCTCCGTCCTCGAAGAGCAGAAGGGCGACACCCCGGCGATTCCTTTCTCGGCGGACACCGACCCCGACGCTTTTGCGGACATTCCGCAGGTTTCCTGCCACATCGTCTACACGAACGAAAAGACGCACCGCGTCATTCTCGACCACCTCAAAGAGAGCGCCATGTACTCGGGCAAAATCCGCGGGACGGGTCCTCGCTACTGCCCGTCGATCGAGGACAAGCTCGTCCGCTTCGCGGACAAGGAACGGCATCAGCTCTTTGTCGAGCCGTGCGGGCGCGGTACGGAAGAAATGTACCTGCAGGGGTTCTCGACCTCCCTCCCCGTTTCGGTGCAGGAGGAAATGGTGCATACCCTGCACGGATTTGAACACGCGGAGATCATGCGCTACGCCTACGCGATCGAATACGACTGCGTTGACCCGACCGAACTGCTCCCCACGCTGGAGTGCAAGGACTATCCGGGGCTGTATGGCGCCGGGCAGTTCAACGGCACCTCCGGCTACGAGGAGGCGGCGGCGCAGGGACTCGTCGCCGGTATCAACGCGGCGCTCGCCGTCAAGGGGGAGGAACCGCTCATTCTGACGCGCTCCTCGTCCTATATCGGCACGCTCATCGACGACCTCGTGACCAAGGGCACGAACGAACCCTATCGCATGATGACCTCACGCTCGGAATATCGGCTCGTCCTGCGGCAGGACAACGCCGACGAACGCCTGACCCCGCTCGGGCGGCGCGTCGGGCTCATCGACGACGACCGCTACGCCCGCTTTACCGAAAAGCAGGAGCGTATCCGCCTCGAGACCAAGCGGCTCTTTGACACGATCGTGACCCCGACGGAGGAGAACAACGCCCGTCTCGCGTCGCTCGGCACCAGTGAAATCCGCACCGGTGTGCGGCTCGCAGAACTGCTGCGGCGCCCGGAACTTACCTATGAAAACACCGCGCCGCTCGACCCCGACCGCCCGGCGCTCCCGCGCGCCGTGACGCTCACGGTGGAGACGCAGATGAAGTTCGAGGGGTATATCCGCCGCGAGATGCTCGAGGTCGAACGGCAGGAGAAACTCGAACACCGCCGTCTGCCCCGGGGGTTGGACTACGGCGCAATCCGCGGGCTCCGGATCGAGGCGGCGCAGAAACTTGCCGCCGTGCGCCCGCTCTCGATCGGGCAGGCGAGCCGCATCAGCGGCGTCAACCCGGCGGACATCGGCGTGTTGCTCGTGTATCTCTCGAGTACGCAAGCCGACGACGGCACGCCCGACGGGGCAGGGGACACCGCCGAAGGAAAAACCGAATAAATAAACAAAGAGGAGCCGAAAACACGGCTCCTCTTTGTGTTTCGTGTGCTCTGCGGCGGGCGAAAAGGACGGGAGCGCCGCCGGGGCAGTCGATTTTGACAAAAGTGACAATTTTGCAGTGCCGGCCGGCGCGTTCGTTGTGAATCATTCGTTGACAAAGCCGACGGGGTATGTTATCATGAAAATACAACGACTCGAATCGGCAACTGCCGGGAGTGCAGAAAGGAAATCTGTCTATGACAACATCGGAAAACACCGGTATCTACTGTCGCAACTGCGGAAGACAATGCCTCGCGGGGGATTCGTTCTGCCCCACCTGCGGTCTTCCCCTCGCCCCTGCGAAGGGCGAACGTACGCGTGAGGTCGTGCTCGAAAGAAAGCCGCGCTCTCCCGTCGCTTCCCGTTTTCTCTCCGTGAAGTTTTTCCGCAACGCCGCGATTCTCCTGCTCTCGCTCCTCGTCCTCGTGACCGCCTTCGTCCCGCTCGTGCAGGGGGATACCGGCACGGAGATCGATGAACTGCTCGGAATCCCGGTGAAGATCGAGTTCCGATTCGGCGGCATGGACTTTATCACATTCTTCTTTGATAACTTACATAACGATACCGCCAAAGAGATCGAAGAGAGCCGTCTCTGCGACAGGCTCCTCGATGCGGAAGCCGAGGCCGAACAGACCTTCAAGGGCGTTACGAACACAAACGACCTCACACGGGATCAGAAGCAACTGATCGAACGCCTGATGCACCTGCGGCTGCGCGTGACGCTCCGCTCCGAGGATGCGGCGTTCGTCCCCTCGCTGCTGTTCGCCGCGGTGACGTCTCTTCTTTACATGCTGTTCGCCGTCGCGTTCTTCGTCTTTGCGCTTCTGAACCTCCTTTTCCACCTTCTCGGTCGCCGCGACCTCATCTCGGCGGCGCTCCGCTTCCTGTGTCTGGTGCCCGGCGCGACGCTTGTCCTGAACTATGTTGCCCGTATGTGCCTCGGTAACACCTTCCTCCACATAGCACCCGCAGGGACAATCGTCTGGTCCGTCGCCGGTGCCCTCGTCCTGGTCGTCGCCGTGATGATCATCGGGCTCGCGACCCGCACCGTCCGTTTCCGTACAGGGGCGCTTGTCCGCACGCTCTGCGTGTCCGTCTGCGCCTTCGTGATGCTGAGCGTTCTGCTCCTGGCACCTCTCTCGGTTAAGCTGACAGGGAAATTCCCCTCGCTGATGGACGATATCCTGCCCGGTGAAACCGGAGCCGAGGCGCCCGCCTCCACCGTCAAAGCCCGTCTGGACTGGTCGTTCTTCGATGCAATCAGCATGACGGAAAACGACCTCGAGGATTTTGATGCGAAGACCTTCGCGGCATTGTCTGCGCTCTCCGCGTTCAAACGCTCCGATTATTCCCGCGGGACGATGGGCGCCACCGGCGTCCTCCATACCGCGACCGCGTATGTCCTGCACATGGCGACCGGCGACGGCAGCGGCATGGACGTCTTCGCCTTCCTGCCCGCGATCGCGCTTCTCGCCGCACTCGCCACCGCGTGGATGCTGGGCGAGGGGCTCCTCTACCTCGCGACGGGTCGCAGCAAGAGGCAGACGTACAAGGCAGCCAAACTGTCGGCGTGCATCCTTTCGTTCCTGCTCCTCGTGCTGCTGATTGTAACGGTCATCATTTTCAACATCACGGTAGAGCAGTCCAATATCACGGCACTCGCCGAGAATGAAGTGTTCGGTTCCGTGGTGGGTGAAAACGGGCGACTGCACCGCATGATTCGTATGCAGATCGGCGCGGCGCCGATCGTGGTGGCGGTCTTCTCCCTCCTCGCGCTCCTGCTCCCGCTCCCCGTCGCGAAATGCAAAAAGGCGGTGACGCTCCCGATGCCGGAAGAGGAAGCGGCACCCGTCGCCGAGTGACGACCGCCGACCGGACGGCATGACAAAAAGGACCTCTCACGGGGTCCTTTTTTGTTTTCGGTTCCGGTTATGCTTTCCCGATCCCGAACAGACGCCGCAGAAGCGGGCGCAGGAAACGGGGGGAATGTACAACAACGATCTTCATGGCCGACAGCCCCTTTTTACCATACTTTCGAGGGCTTCCCCTCACGACAGGGTATGCGGAGGGAGGGCTGTATGTGCGTCGTTTCGGTTCTTTTTCGGCGGAGCCCGGAAAAAGCCCGCGCCGACGGGGAAGGTCTACCGCGTGGCGGATCAGGACACCCTCACGGTCGAGATTCCCGT
>SFZB01000018.1 GCA_004558975.1 bacterium | reverse complement strand
AAAATCGGCAACTCCCTGTTACTTTTCGGAAGTCAAGGTTTGCGAGGTATAGGTCGCGGCTATGGGGTGTAGGTCGTGACTTATGGGGTGTAGGTCGCGGCTTATGGGGTGTAAGTCACGGCTTATGGAATATAGATTGCGGCTTGTGAGGTAGACAGCTTTTAAGGCGCGCCGGCTTCACGCATCCTCCGCCGCATTGTCGACGTCGCAGAGGGCATTATCCACCGCCTCGGCGAGCGCCCCCTCCTCCCGCCGCGTCGGAGCGGGCGGGAGCGTGCCGCGGAACCATTCTCCACGGCGGTAGAAGAAGAACGACAGCGCGGTCGAGATGCCCCAGCCGACAGGCCACGCACACCAGATGCCGGTGGAGCCGAAAGAAGCGGAGAGAAGAAACGCGAATACGACACGGATGATAAGGTCGGTGAACGTATCCACCATAAACTGTGTCATGTGCCCGGTGCCGCGCAGAATCCCGTCAAAAACGAGTTTCGCGGCTATCACCGCGTAGAACGGCGCGACGATACGGAGAAAGAGCGTACCGACCGAGAGCGCGGTCACCGACGGCTCCCGCATGAAAAAGCCGACAAGCGCCCGCGGGAACACGAGGTACAGCGCCGTGACCGGCAGGGCAATCGAGAGAATGATCTTCACCCCCGCACGGCACCCCTCGCGGATGCGGTGCATCTGCCCCGCCCCGAAGTTCTGCGCGGCATAGTTGGAGATGCCGTTACCGATCGTGAAAAAGCAGTTGACGGCGAGATTATTGAGCTTCACGGATGCGGAATAACCCGCAATTACGGCGGAGCCGAACCCGTTCACCGCTTTCTGAATGAAGATATTCCCGACCGAGACGAAGCTCTGCTGCAAAACGCTCGGGAGCGCGATGACAAGGAACTGTCGGAAGAGCGCCCCGGAGAACGGGCGCACCGGCTCGTCCGTGCGGATACGGACGAAGCGGACAAACACCACGGCAACGGCGGCGACGCAGCTGACGCCCTGGCAAAGGAACGTCGCCCACGCCACGCCCGCGACCCCGAGCGGGAGCGCCGTCACGAACACGATATCCAGCCCGATATTGGCGGTCGAGCTGATGGTGAGGAAGATGAACGGCGTACGGCTGTCCCCGAGTGCGGTGAAAATGCCGGTCGAGAGATTATAGAAAAAGAGGAATGGCAACCCCAGCACGTAGATGCGCAGATACTCCCATGAATCGGCGAAGATATTCTCCGGCGTGTCGATCAGGCGCAGGAAAGTATTGCCGAGCGTCAGCCCGATGAGCATCATGGCGCCGCAGAGCGCGACGGAAAACAGCATGACGGTAAACACGCCGGTCTTCATATCTCCGAGCCGCTTCGCCCCGAAGAGTCTCGAGACAAGGACAGAGCAACCGATGTTACACCCGGTCGCGAAAGCAAGAAAAATCAGGGTAATTTCATAACTGTTCCCCACCGCGGCGAGCGCCCCCTCACCGAGAAACTTCCCGGCGACAAGGCTGTCCGCGATATTATACAGCTGCTGAAACAGGATACTGCCGAACAGCGGCAGGCAAAAACGCCAGAGCAACCCCTCGGGGCGCCCGACGGTCAGATCGCGCGTCATAAAAATCCGATGTCCTTTTCATACGTCCTAAGAATGACCCACCGGAGACCTGCCCCGGTGGGTCGTTCTGTCTTTGAGCCAAATGATGCCTGATTATTTGACCTCGATCAGCGATTCGTCCCACATGGAGGGCGCCTCGTAACCGAGCAGGTTGACCGTCGTCGCGGCGATGTCGGAGAGCCCAAAGGTGGACTTCTGTGCCTTGACGGTGTAGGCGCCCGCCGTGAAGTTATCATAAATGATGCAGGGCACCGGGTTGAGCGTGTGCGAGGTCTTGGCGACCGGGTGGCCGTTCTTCATCTTCGGCTCCTTGGTCTTCTTATCGAGTTCGTACATCTCGTCCGCGTTGCCGTGGTCGGCGGTGATGATCGCGGCACCGTGCAGCTCATCGACAACGGCGAGGAGCCGTGCGAGCTGGAGGTCAAGCGCTTCCATGGAGCATTCGGTCGCGAGGAAGGAGCCGGTGTGCCCGACCATATCCCCGTTCGGGAAGTTGACACGCAGATAGCGGTACTTGCCGCTACGGAGGCACTCAATCAGTTTATCGGTGATCTCGGCGCACTTCATCCACGGTCTCTGCTCGAACGGCACGACGTCGGAGGGCACCTCGATATACGTCTCGAGCTCCTCGGAGAACTTACCGGAGCGGTTACCGTTCCAGAAATACGTCACGTGACCGAACTTCTGCGTCTCGGAGATCGCGAGCTCGGGGATCCCCGTACCGACGAGGTACTCGCTCTGGGTGTTGGTGATTTCGGGCGGGTTCACGAGATAACGGCTCGGTACATGGAGGTCGCCATCGTATTCCAGCATACCGGCGTACTTGACCGCCGGAACACGGACGCGGTCGAACTTGTTGAAGTCTGCGCCGCCCTCGAAGGCTTTAGAGATCTCGATCGCGCGGTCGCCGCGGAAGTTATAGAACACCACGGAGTCGCCGTCCTCGATCGTGCCGACGGGCTTCCCGTCCTTCGCGATGACGAAGGGGGGCAGATCCTGGTCGATGACTTTATACTCTTTCCGATAAGTCTCGATCGCCTCGGCGGCACTCGCAAAGGTGCGCCCCTCGCCGAGTACGTGGGTCTTCCAGCCGAGTTCCACCATGCCCCAGTTGGCTTCGTACCGGTCCATGGTAATCTGCATACGTCCGCCGCCGGAAGCGATGCAGATATCGAAGTCGGGCGCGCGGAGCCCCGCCATGAAGTCCTCAAACGGCAGAACGTAATCAAGGGCGCTCGTCTCACCGACGTCGCGGCCGTCGAGCAGAATGTGGACGCGCACCTTGTGCACGCCGTCCGCCTTGGCACGCAGGATCAGTGCTTTCAGGTGGTCGATATGCGAGTGGACGTTCCCGTCCGAGAAGAGGCCGAGGAAATGCAGGGTGCTGTCATGCTCCTTGACGTTGCCGACGATCTCGCCCCATGCGCGGCTCTCGAAGATCTTCCCGCTCTCGATCGACTGGGAGACGAGTTTCGCCCCCTGGGCAAAAACCTGCCCGGCGCCGATCGCGTTATGCCCGACCTCGGAGTTCCCCATATCGTCGTCACTCGGAAGACCGACGGCGGTGCCGTGCGCACGCAGGGCGACCATCGGATAATCCCGCATCAGGCGATCCAGCGTCGGGGTGTGAGCGGCGGCGACGGCGTTCGCCGCATTCGCGGGAGCAAGCCCCACGCCGTCCATGACGATGGTGAGGAGGGGTCCCTCCACACCTTTGAAATTCTTTAAAGGTACCAGTTTCTTATCCATCTATCGTTACCTCACAGTTTTGGAATACAAAATGGAAAACAGATTCAGACGTCCAAGTCTTCAAACGTCCGCGTCCGCGCGGTAGCGCGCGCCGTTCTCGGCGATGAACTGCTTGCGCTCCTGGAGCGCGTCACCGAGGAGCGTATCGAACATACGGGCGGTCTCTACGGCGTCGGCAGGCGTCACCGCGATGAGACGGCGGGTCGCCGGGTTCATGGTCGTCTGCCACATCATCTCCGGCTCGTTCTCACCGAGTCCCTTGGAGCGCTGGAGCGTGTAACGGCGATCGCCGAGCTGGCGCAATATCTCCGCCTTCTCGGGTTCGTTATACGCGAAATACGTCTCGTCCCCGCAGGTGATCTCGAAAAGCGGCGACTCCGCGATGAACACCTTTTCCCGCGCGAGGAGCGTCGGGAGCAGGCGGTAGAAGAGGGTCAGGAGCAACGTGCGGATCTGGAAGCCGTCCTCGTCCGCATCGGTACAGAGAATGATCTTCGACCAGCGGAGAGCGTCCGGGTTGAAAGGAGAAATATCCCCCTTGATGAGTTTTCGATCAAGCTCCACCCCGCAGCCGATGACGCGGAGCAAATCGACGATGATCGGGCTTTCAAAAATGCGGTCGTAGGACGCTTTCAGACAGTTCAGCGTCTTACCGCGAACGGGAATAATGGCTTGAAACTCGGCGTTTCTGCCGAGCTTACAGGACGTCAGAGCCGAGTCGCCCTCGACGATATAAAGCTCGCGCAGGGTCGGATCCTTCGAGCGGCAGGCGACGAACTTCTCGACGCGGGAGAGCGCGGTATCGCCCGCGCCGCCGGCGAGCTTCTTCTTGATGTCGATGACCGTGACTTCCGCTTTCTCGCGGGCACGTTTATTCACCAGTACCGCGTTCGCAAACTGCGCGGCGGCGGCAGGGTTCTCGATGAAATAGTAATCGAGCTGCTGCTTCATAAAGTCGGTCAGGGCGCGCTGAATGAACGCGTTGCTGATCGCTTTCTTGGTCTGGTTCTCGTACGACGTGACCGTCGACGCGGAGCTGATGACGATGAAGAGACAGTCCGCGATGTCCGCGAACGTCACTTTGGACTCGTTCTTGTTATACTTATTCTGCCCTTTGAGGTACTTATCCACAGCGTAGGTGAACGCGAGCCGCGTTGCCTTATCGGGCGAGCCGCCGTATTCGAGGTAACTCGAGTTGTGGAAATACTCGGCTCTGCCGTTGCGCTGCATGGGACAGAACGCGATGTCTGCCCGGACGGTGTACTCCTCGCGGTCGTCGGAATCGCGCCCGCGCTGATCCGCCATGTGCCAGAACACGGGCGAGCCCATGGAATCCACCCCCGCCATCTCCTCGGCGTACTGGGCGACCCCGCGCTCATAGTAATATTCCGTCTCCTCGAATTTACCGCCCTCGACCTCGGTGCGCAGAATAAAATGCACGCCCGCGTTGACGACCGCCTGACGGCGGAGGGTCGCGTCGTAAAACTCAATCGGAATCCGAATATCGGTAAAGACCTGCTTGTCCGGCTTCCACCGGATAATGGTCCCCTGTTTCTTTTTTTCTCTTGCATCGTAGGGGCGCACACGGAGTTCTCCCTGCGGCTCACCGAACGCGAAGTCGATCTCGGAGACCTCACGCTTCTTCGGCGAATAGGAAGCGACTGTCATATACTCGGAGCAGTACTGTGTCGCGCAGGCGCCGAGCCCGTTCAGACCCAGTGAAAACTTATAGGCGGCGTCCGCCGAGTTGGTATCGTACTTACCGCCGGCATAGAGCTCGCAGAAGACCAGCTCCCAGTTCCAGCGTCCCTCTTTCTCGTTGTACCCCAGCGGCACGCCCCGCCCGAAGTCCTCGACCTCGATCGAGTGGTCGCGGAAGGCGGTGACGATGATCTTATCGCCGTAGCCCGCGCGCGCTTCATCCGCCGCGTTCGCCAGAATCTCAAAGAACGAGTGCTCGCACCCGTCAAGCCCGTCCGAGCCGAAAATAACGGACGGACGCTTTCTCACACGGTCGGCACCTTTGAGCGAGGTGATACTCTGGTCGCCGTAATCCGCGGCGCTTTTTTTGGTTTTCGTTTCTTCTGCCATGCCGTCACTCCCGCATCTTTCGTTTCTCTTGCCCGCAACGCGCGCGAACAATTTTACACAACAGTATATTATACATTCTTACACATCATTATATTTTATCATAGTTTACCGTTTTGTCAAGAGGGGGGCGGGGGCTTTCCCTCCCTTGATTTTTCGCCGCCGATATGCTATCCTTAAGATGACGGGGGAACTTGCCCCGAATACGGACGCAAGGAGGGTAACGAATGGATTATCGGTGCAAAAAGCACGCCGTGCGGTGCGAGGACTGTGAGTTCTATCGGTACGATGAGGAGCTCGACCTCTACTCCTGCGAGCAGAATCTAGACGAGGACGAGGTAGAACATATGTCCTACGGAGGTGCCTCGGAATGTCCCTACTTCCGTTTCTACGACGAATACAAGTCCACGCAGAGACAAATCTAAAACAAAGAGGAGCCGGTAAAACCGGCTCCTCTTTGTTATTTTTGTGTTTCCTGAAACAATACCGAGGGGGACGTTTTGCCGCACGCGTACCCCCGATCGGCGGGGCGCCGCGCACGAAGTGCGACGGGCGCCCCGGATCACTTCGTGCGATTTTCCGTATGGGCGAAGCCGAGGTTGACAAGTGCGGGGCGCTTGAAGCGCGAGCCGCCGAACACCCCAATCCGCGACGCATGCGCGATGTCACGCAGGAGCGCGGGGGCGCAGCGCTGTCCCTCTCGTGCATGGGTACGATCGATGCCGCCCGTGAGGACGAGGTGAATCGGCTGTGTGAACCCGATGCTCTCGGCGTACGAGGCAATCATACCCAGCAGATGCTGTGTCTCCTCGCGCACGGGGAATTTCCTGTCGGCATACGGCAGGAGGTTCCGCGCCACATAGGCGACCTGCCCGCCGATCATCAGCGTGGCGACGATTGCGTTCGGCAGGTAGAAGAGACAGATTTGGTTCTTCTCCCGCACCATTTTCTTATTGAGTTGCAGATAGCGGGTCAGCGCGCCGACGAGCGTCCCCGCAGAATGGATCGTCACACCGGCGCGTTTGAACGCGGCGGCGAGCGTACCGCAGGCGGCGTTATCCAGCATGGAGACGAGCATACGGTCGGTGCCGACCGTCTTGTTCTCCGACATCTTAAAGAACTGGTACTTGGCGTTCTCGCCGTACGGGTTCTGCGAGAAGATCTCGGCGGCGGCGCGGCTGAGCGTATCGAGCGGCACCGGGCGCGTATCAAAGATCTGATCCGTCTCGAAGCCGTCGCAAACCACCAGCTGCAGCTTGCGTTTCGGCAGACCGTACTTGTGGTAGGTGCGGCGGATCGCGGTGCACAGCCCGCTGAAATCGAACACACGGCCGTTCGCCATGCAGTTCTGCGAGCCGGCGACGGGATAGCAGATGTCGTCGATCAGGATGCGGAGGCTGCTGCCGAACACAAATGCCATGCCGTTCGGTGCGACGGGCGGCGACTTCAGCACCGTATTCCCCTCCGCAATATCCCCGGCGGTGATACCGACATAGCGCGGCTCCGACGGGAGGTATGTCCCCGTGACGGTGAGCGGATAGGGCGGCATCTTCTCCGGCTCGTCCTGCCAGCCGTTGAACGTCAGTCCGTGGATCTCGGGCGCGCCGATCAGCCCCAGAGGCGTGCCGCAGTCGGTCAGCGCGTCGTAAATGGTCGTGCCGCCGGCAATATAGGTCAGACGGAACTTCTCGGGGATCATGCGCCCCGTAACTTCCACGTCGTCCGCCGGCATGACCGCCGGGATCTTGCTCCAGCCGCTGAAGTGGAAGCCGTCCCGCTCCGGCGGGTCGGCGGGGTAGACCGTGTCTCCCTCGTTGTAGCCGTCCTCGTGATAAAGCTCGCCGTCGAGGCGGTAGAACACCTTGAAGGTATCCGTGACAAAACCGCCGATATACACGACGTCCTGCCCCGGCATGACCCCCGTGAAGCCGTTCCAGCCCTGGAACGCAAAGCCGCTGCGGTGCGGTACCTCGGGGGGCGTCAGTTTCTCACCCTTGCGGGAGACGCCCTCGGCGAGCACGTCACCCTCGAGCACGAAGGAATAATGTCCGTACGCCTCGCTGTACTCCGCGACACAGGTAAAGTCGTAGTCCGGCATGGTGTCCGTAAAGTTACGCCACCGGACGAACGTCTCGTGTTCGTGCTCCGGTGCCTCGGGCGGTGTGATCTTCGCCCCGGCGTCGTAAGTATCAATGTGATAGATGATGCCGCCGACCTTGTAGGTCACGGTGTGGGAACGCTCTTCGTATTCCCCGGTCACGATCAGCTCGTGTTCCGGCATGAACTCGGGCAGGTTCTTCCACCCCGAGAAGACAAACCCCTCGCGCGCAGGCGCTTCGGGCGGACTGATGCGGCTCCCGAGCTCGACGTCACGGAAAGAAACGAGGCTCCCGTCGATCAAATACGAGATGCGGAACAGCTGCCCCTGATAGCGGGCGCTGACCATGAGATCATGCGCCGGCATCGCGGACGGCAGTCCCTCCCATGCGCGGAACTCATAATGCTCCCGTACCGGGGCGGGCGGCGGCAGGATCTGCGCGCCGAAGGCGTATTCCTGCTTGGCGACGATGTCCGTGCCCGAAATGTAGGTAATGACGTATTTCTGCTGACAGTAGGTGCCGTATGCCGTAAAGTTGTACGGCGGCATCACGCTGACATAGTTGCGCCAGCCGTCGAAGCGGTAGCCGTCTTTTTCCGGCACTTCCGGGTTCGGCGTCGGCGCCCCCGCGGGGACGTCCGCCTCGGTGAAGAGGCGGTTCTCGAGCATGAAGGTCACGTGATAGGTGCGCGTCGCAAAGTTTGCCTCGACCTTCAGATCCTCCGCCGGCATGACCTCGGGCAGACCCTCCCAGCCGCGGAACACGCCGTCCTGTTTCGGCGGCTCCACCTTGGGCTGAATCGTCTCGCCAAGATGATACGTTTCTTCCCCGAGGAGCGCCCCCTTGGAATAGTACCGCACCTTGTACGGGATTGCGATATGTCCGCCGTGGACCTCCGTGCGCCCCTCCGGGTAGGTCGCCGGGATCTTATCCCACGCGAACGTCTCGCCCGGCTCCGACGGGATCTCCGGCAGAATGACGGGGTCGCCGACGCGGGCGCGTCTCGTCTCCGTCTCGATGCCGTTGACGTAAATCGACATGACGCACACGGTATCGGCATAGCCGCCGTCCAGCGTCACATCGTGGTCGGGCATCTCCGTGAGCGTCTCCGACCACCCCATGAAGGGGTACTTTTCGTCTTTCATCGCCGGTACGTCCGGCGGGGTGAGCGGCGCCTCATACGGCACCGTCTCTTCGGAGACCGTCTCGCCGTCCACGCGCCATGTCAGGCGGTAGGAATTTCGGGTGAACGTCCCGTAAATATCCAGATCGTGCGCCGGCATGGTCGCCGGGGCATCCTGCCACCCGGCGAACGTAAAGCCGCGGCGCGGGGCGACGGCGGGACAGGAGATCTCGCCGCCTTCATCGAGCGACATGGAATACAGCACTTCCCCGTCCGCGATGAACTGCAGGCGATAGTGGAGCAGACGCACGCGCGCCTCGATCCGCAGATCGCGCTCCGGCATGACGTCGGGATAGTCCTCCCACCCGAGAAATTCATATTCGTCGCGATGGGGAGGCGTCGGGGGCGTCAGCGGGGTGCCCGCCGCCACGCGGCTACGGTCAATCACCTCTCCTCGCACCGACCAGACGAGCGTATAGGCCGCCTGTTTACCGTAAGTGCCGGTAAACGTTGTGACGCCCGTCCTCGGGTCGAGCTTCATCGCGCCCCAACCGCCGAACAGTACACCGTCCTTCGGGGGCGGCACCGGCATAGAGAGAGATTCGCCCTCCCCGGGCGTCTCCTCTGCGAATACTTCGCCGTCAATGACAAAAACGTATTTTGCCTTGACTGCCGCATACACTGCGTCGAGATCAAGGTCGGACGCGGGCATTGCCGCGGGCGCGTCCTGCCAGCCGCAGAAGGCATAGCCGTTCTTCGACGGGACTTCCACATCCTGCGGAATCGGGGCGCCTGCCGGGAGCTCCACCCGCGCGAGCATTCTGCCGTCGGCGCGGAACGTCAGGCTGTACAGCCGCGGCGTCACCGTCCCCCGCACCGAGAGATCCCGTGCGGGCATCGTCTCGGGGAGCGTATCCCAGCCGCTGAACAGCATGTTGTCACCGCATTCCGGTACCGGCGCCGTCACGGCTTCGCCGAACGGGTAGTAAACGGTGCGGAAGAGTTCTTCTCCGAGGAAATAATCGATCTTATAACGCGCCGGATACATGGACGCGGCGACGGTGACGTCGTGCGCGGGCATCTTGTCCGGCAGTTTACGCCAGCCGCTGAAGTAATAGCCCTCTTTTTGCGGTTTGACTTTCTTGTCCACCGGCGTCCCGACCGGCAGCTGCTTTTCGAGGAACACCTCGCCGTCCACCACCATGGAGAGCGTATAGAGCCGCTCGGAGAAACTGCCGTGCACGGTTACATCCTGCGCCGGCATCGTCTCCGGGATCTCCTCCCAGCCGCTGAACACATAATTATGCTTCGTCGGCGCGTCCAGTCTCGGTACCGGGCTCCCGAACGGCACGGCGAACGGGAACCGAACGGCGCCGTCGATGACATAGGTCAGGCGGTAGGTACGCGGTGTAAAGATCGCCTCATAGGTCGTGTTCTCATACGGGGCGGTGCCGGTAAACCCTGCCCAACCGCCAAATTCGTACCCCTCTTTTTCCGGGGCGGGCGGCGCTTGCAGAGGAGAGCCCGCGACCTGTTCCGAAACGCCGTACTGCTCCACGCCGGAGACAAATACAACGCGGTATGTATTCTCGATAAAATGCCCGTCGAGGGTCAGGTCATGCCCCGGCATACGTGAGGGTACTTCCCCCCAGCCGCCGAAGGTACAGCCCGGCTTCGAGGGGCGCGGGAGCCCTGTCAGGCGCGTCCCCTTTTCGACCAGCTCCGCGTAACAGGGAACCCCGTCGATCGCGTAGGTCAGGCGCCATTTGCGCGCCTCGCTGATTGTTTCCGCCATCGGTTACGCCTCCTGCTGCTCGTCGAACGCGGCGTCCACCGTCAGGTCACGGTCGGGCATGGTCTCGGGGAGCCCCACCCACTCGCGGAACGTAAAACCGCGTTTGATCGGCGCATCCGGCGGGACGATCGGATCCCCCTCCGGCAACGTCTCCCAAGCGAATTTCTTACCGTCCACCATGAAACTGATCTTGTATTTCCGCTGATAGAATTTCCCCTCGATGGTCACGTCCTCGTCGGGCATGGTCTTGGGGAGCCCGCGCCAGCCACTGAACACATAGCCCGCCCTCGGCGGCACGGTCGCCGGTTTGATCTCCGTCCCGAACGGCAGCACCGCCGTCTCGAACGGCTCCCCCTCCAGAACATAGGTCAGCGTGTGGGAGTTCAGGCGGAAGCTGCCGCGGAACGTCAGGTCGTGCGCGGGCATCGTCTCCGGGAGAGTGCCCCAGCCGCTGAAGGTATGGTTGTCCCATTCGGGCGCGACGATGAAGTCGAGCGGCGTGCCGAACTCGACCGAGCGCTCAAACGTCATATCGTCGTCGAGGACGAACGACAGACGGTAGCGGTTGACCTTGAAGGTGCCGCGCAAAGTCAGATTCGATTTGGGCATCTTCTTGTATTTCTTCACCCAGCCGCTGAAGGTGTATCCCTCCCGTTCCGGCAGGGGGAGCACCGTCAGGTCGGATCCGCTCGGCAGTTCATGCGTCTGCCAGACGGCGTCGTCCACGATCTCCATCAGCGTGAAGGAGTCGGGCGCGTACACGGCGCGCACCTCGATATCCTCCGCGGGCATCACCTCGGGGAGCCCCTCCCATGACACGAAGTCGAAGCCCTCGCGCTCAGGGGCGTCCGGCGGCGTCAGGGCTGCCCCTGCCCGCACTTCCTGCGTCTCCAAAAGGGTTCCGTCTACCAGATACGATACGGTACTCATCACCGTTTCCTCCTCGCCCGCGGGCGTTTTTCTTTTTCTTTATTACCAGTATACCATTCCCGCCACCCGTTTGCAACATGAAAAATGCTCGGTTTTGTTAATTCTTGCGCGAAAAACGTAGATTCTTGTGTTCTTTTCCCCAAAACCCCCCTCCCCACCCCTTGGAACGGCACCCTCGGGGAGTATATGCGCGTATCCGGTCGTCATTTCCGCCTCTCCCCGGAGCGGTGCGCATTTCCTCTTTTCAATCCCGCCACAATATGTTACAATGGAAGTAAAGAGAGGTAGCACCATGAATACACCGAAGTTTTCCGGCGTCGCCACCGTGCCGGGCACCGAGCGCTACGACGCGCTGACCGAACGAGAGCAGACGCTCTATGAGCGGGATTCTCTGCGCGACTGTTTCTACCGTGACTATACACGGATCCTGCACTCGTCGGCGTTCCGACGACTCAAGCACAAGACACAGGTATTCCCCCACGTGGAAAACGATCATATCTGCACCCGCATGGAGCACGTCCTGCACGTCGAGTCGGTCAGCACGACGATTGCCGAGCGACTGGGACTGAATGTCCATCTGACGCGCGCCATCGCGCTCGGACATGACCTCGGGCACCCGCCCTTCGGGCATCGCGGCGAGCAGATCCTCGATCGGCTGACGCGCGAGACGCTCGGCGTCGGTTTCTGGCATGAGCGGAACGGACTGCATTTCGTCGACGACATTGAACTGCTCGAAGACCCCTACCGCATCGAACATAACCTTGCCCTGACCTACGCCGTGCGCGACGGTATCATCTCCCACTGTGGTGAAGTAGACGAAAACGGGCTGCACCCGAGAGAGGCGCTCTGCGACCTCTCGACCTTCGACCGCCCCGGCGCCATGCAGAGCGCGACCTTTGAAGGGTGCGTCGTCAAGATGGCGGACAAGATTGCCTACATCGGGCGTGACATCGAGGACGCGGACGCGCTCGGCATGCTCGGCGGAGAGGGGCGGCAGGCGCTCGGGGACCTGCAACGCGAGTTCCGCATCGACGCCCTCAACACGACCGGCATTATGCACGAGATGATCTGCGACATCTGCGAGACCTCCACCCCCGAGGCAGGCATCTGCCTCTCGCCGCGCGCGGCGGAGCTGATGAAACGAACCAAGGAACTCAACTACCGTTACATTTATCGCAACCCGCGCTTCGAGCCCTTTCTGCGCTACTCCGACCTGGTGCTGACCGAGGTATTCCACGCGCTCGCCGACGCCTACACGGGCGAGGCGTATCTCGCCGCAGACCCCGAGCGGGTCGAGCGTATGCCGACGCTGTTCGGCGGGTTCGCCAAGTTCGTGAGACCCTATCTCGACCGTCAAGCGGAGGGATACGCCAACCGCAAGATCTACGGCGACCTCACCGACCGCCGTCGTTATCTCGGCGCCGTCACGGACTACATCTCCGGCATGACGGACGCCTACCTCATCCGTGCCTACGGCGAACTCGTCAGTTTTTGACACACCGCGCACGGAAAGCGCGCTTAACGGGAAGCTTAAATAGCGGGAGCCGCGACAATGTCGCGGCTCCCTTTTTCGGTGCCGTTTCCGATGGTTGAAGTCAGCTTCCACAAAGCTTTTTCACGGCGCGGAGCCGGGAAAATCGGCGGCACCCCGCAAAAATGCGAAAAGCCGTACTGCCCGATTTCGGTTCCGTATCCCGTCGGTATCAATCTTGTACCCATCGGTTTCGGTCTTGCGGCGATCCGTCAGGCGCGGCGGCACTCCCGCCGGCGGCCGAACACGCGGGAGTAGATTGCCGCCCCCGCCCCGATGGCGGCGAGCAGAACGAGGAGCGAGACACCGAAATTCCCCGTACGGTCATAGGAAACACCGTACAGCTGCATAAACAGTAACGTAAAGAGCGGCGAAGATACCATAATGCGGGACAGAGACCGGGCATAGTCCCCCTCTGAATAGACCTCACGCGCGGCGGCGGGGACGGTCACGCCGATCGCCCCGGAGGCGGCGCCATGGAGCGCCGCGGCTATGAGGAATCCGCCCGTGCTCCCCCCGGTAAACCCGAAGAGCAGGACAGACGCAGCGGCAAGGAAGAGCACGCCGACCCCCGTCCGCCCGGCGCCGTAACGGCGGGTCAGGAGTCCTAGGGCGAACGCCCCGACGGCGGACGTCAGCATGGAGAGCGTCAGCGCCACGGTCATGGTGCGACCCGCCAGCCCCGCCCCTTCTGCGAAGGTGCTGAAATGCTGATGAAACATCGTAAATCCTGTTATGATGCCCTGATAGAGGAACAGACTGATAAAGGCGCCGCGCGGCGCGGTGCCCGTCCCCGATGCCGGAGAGGTGTCGGGTGCGGATGCATCGGACGACGCGGGAACGCGGGACGGCAAGGATCCCTCCGGCGCCGCAACGGAGGGCAGCAGCAACAGTGCCCCGCCCATGAGCGCGAGTGTCCCGAGGCCGAACACGAGATACGTGACGCGCCAGCCCCATGCCGCGAGAGTCAGGGCGAGGAGCGGCTGAAAGACCGCCCCGGTAAGACCCGAGAGCGCGACGAGCAAACCGAGCGAAGAGCCGGTATCCGCCCCCCGGAAACGCAGGTAACAGGGTGCCATGAGATTCACGAGCATGACCATGCCGCACCCGAGCGGCAGAGAGAGGAGCGCCCGCCACGCAGGCGCGGGTGTTACGGCATACAGCGCATATGCCGCTGTCATCGCGAGAACCCCGCCGAGAGTGACACGCCGAAAATCATGACGTCCATACAAGCGTCCGGCAAGTGGCAGAAAGCAGGCACCTGCGACCGATGCAAGCGAGACGGAAAGCGAGAGCATCCCGAGCGACCCGCCTCCCGCCTCGGCAACGGCGGGGAAAAAGACGCCGAGCGACGAGAACAGCCCGGGACCCGCAAGCCCGCGCAGGACTGCCAGCAAGAGAAGCGAAAAACCGGTCTTGCCGTTGCGCCGGGTGCGCCCGTCCCCCTCCGGGGCGCCGTCAGGCAGACCGCCCTGCCCGACCCGGACGCCGTTTACGGCATCTTCCGGGTGTTCATCGCGTCCCGCATTTTCTTTGTCCCTGTCTTTGCTTATTTCGTCCATCGTCTCGTCTTCCCTCTTTTTGACCAGTATGCCCCGCAGGCGGGTCTTGTACACGAAAAATCCGGGAGGAGCCTGTTTTATCGGCTTCTCCCGGTCATTTTCAAGCGTTTGTTTTTCATTTTTATACCGTATGACACCATGAGGGAGGATGACTGCGCCTTTTCGCGTGTGTCGCCCCCGAACAAACGTGCGGCGGCACGGCGGACGATCTCACGCCGCCCGAGGGCAGACAGGCGCACATACCCCTCGCCCGCGTCGCCGAAACCGACGCCCGGCGTCACGATGACCTGCCGCAGGACAAGGCAACGGTCGAACCACTCCCACGAAGAAATGCCGTCGGGGCACCTGACCCAAAGATAAGGCGACACCTCCCCGCCGACATACGGAACACCCGCTCCCCGGAGCGCCCGGGAGATTAAGCGCGCGTTCGCAAGATAATACCGCACGTTTTTTTCCGTTGCCGCGAGCCCCGCCGGGGTCAGCGCCGCCGCCGCGGCGCATTGGACGGGGTAAGCAACGCCGTTCGACGCCATGCTTTTCAGTCGCTCCCACAGCGGGGCGAGCGGCACACCGTCAAATGTCACTTCCCGCGGGAAAATACTCCACGCGCACCGCACGCCGGTAAACCCCGCAGACTTCGAAAAGGAACCGAGTTCCACGGCGCAACCCCGACTCCCGGGGATCTCGAAAATACTGTGCACGCCCGTATCGCCGAGGAACGCCTCATACGCGGCATCGAAGACCAGAAGCGACCCGCTCCCGCGCGCAAAATCCACCCACTCGGTGAGTCCCGCACGGTCGTAAGCGACGCCGATCGGATTGCCGGGCGAAGTCAGACAGACGACGTGCGGCGTCCTCGGCAAGCCGTCCGGCGTCGGGAGGAATCCGTTCTCCGCCGTCGCCGGCAGGAGACGCAGACGGTGCCCGGCGAGCAGATGCGCGTCCCGATACACGGGATAGGTAGGGTCGGGGAGTGCCACCGTCACGTCACCGAAGAGATGCGCGAGCGTGGCGGCATCCGTCTTTGCGCCGTCCGAAACATACACTTCTTCCGGCGTCACAGACACGCCCCGCGCCGCATAGCGTGCGGCAATCGCCGCGCGAAGAAAGTCGTAGCCGAAAGCGGGCGGATACCCCCGGAACCCCTCGCGCGTCGCCATTTCCCGCGCCGCCGCCGCCATCGCGGCGCTCACCGGGGGAGCCAACGGGCGGGTCACGTCACCAATACCGAGTGAGAGGATTTCATCGGCGGGGTGCCCGGTTTCATAGGCGGCGCGTCGTTTCGCCACCTCGCGGAAAAGGTACTGTGCGGTGAGGCGCTCAAAGCCGTGATTTACGCCTCCCATAGAAACACCCCCGAGAAGACCGTGACTGCCTCACCTGTCTGCGTCACTTCCCCCGTCTCCCGCACGGAGACCGTAAGGACGCCGCCCGGCAGAATGACGCGCACCGGCATACCGTATTCGGCATATCCCTCCTCGATTGCCGCCGCCGTGACGGCACAGGCACCGCTCCCGCAGGCGAGCGTTTCCCCGCTCCCGCGCTCCCACACGCGCGCTTGCAGCGTCCCCACGCGCAAAGGACGGACGAACGAAACATTCGCCCCGGCGGGGAAGATACGGTCGCTCCCGATGATTCGCCCATAGCGTTCGATATCCAGATCCAGACTGTCGAGGAAGGTCACGGCGTGCGGATTCCCCACCGAACAGGCAAAGAGGTAAAACGTGCGGTCGCCCGCCGTCAGATGGAAGCGATGATCGCGTCCGGCGACCGGAATCCGCTCGGGAATCCGTTCCACCCGCCCCATCTCCACCTCGACAACAGCGGTGCGTCCCGTGCCGGAGAGAATCCTCGCCCGCCGCACACCGGCGTCCGTCTGCACCGTCACGGTGTCCCCCGTAACAAGCCCTGCGTCGCGACAGTATTTCGCGACACAGCGCAGACCGTTCCCGCACACCTCGCCGCGGCTCCCGTCCGCGTTGTACATTCGCATCCGCACATCGGCGTCCGGGCATCTGTCCATGACGATCAGTCCGTCGGCGCCGACCGAGAAGCGGCGCGCACTGACCGCGCGGGCGAGCGCCGGCTCATCAATCCCGTGCATCTCCTGCACCGCTGCGTCCACATATACATAGTCATTCCCGAGACCTTGCATCTTGATAAACTGCAGTTCCATAAGCCCTCACATATAGAGAAGATCCGACATGGTGTAAAGCCCGGGCGCCCGCCCCCGCACATACCTAGCGGCGCGGAGAATACCCGAGGCAAAGACGGCGGGGGTCAGCGCGGCGTGCGTCAGCGTCAGCGTCTCTTCCCCCGTCGCGACGCAGACCGTATGCGTCCCCGGGAGCGACCCCAAGCGGAGCGAATGAATCCCGACCTCCTCGGGGCGCCTCACGCCGCTCCCCACACGTCCCGGGTGCGCCCGCGCGCGCGGGCGCACTTCCCGCACCGCCTCAAAAAGTGCCAGAGCGGTACCGCTCGGGGCATCGCGCTTACCGGTATGGTGCGCCTCGACGATTTCGATCTCACTACCGGGGAAGACCGATGCGGCACGCCGTGCGAACTCTCCGAGCAACGCCGCGCCGAGTGAATAGTTCGCGCTCACGAAAACAGGGATCTGTCCGGCGGCGTCCGTGAGCGTCGCCATCTCCTCGGCGGTATGCCCGGTCGTGGCAACCACCAGCGCCGCCCCGCGGCAGAGCGCCCCCCGAACCACGTCGGGGAGCGCGGTATGAAACGACGCGTCTATAACGACCTCAGCCCCCGGGGCGTCCGAAAGCGACGGGAACCACGGGTATTCCCCGTGCCCCTCGCGCGGGTCCACTCCGGCGACGAGCCGACAGTCCCGCCGCGCGGCGATCGCGCGGCGGACGGCACCGCCGAGTTTCCCCTCGGCACCGCAAATCAGAATCTCCACGTCTCTCCCCCCTCGTCGCTACTATATGCAAAAGAAAACAAAAAAAGAGCGCCCCGGCAAAAGCCGGGGCGCTGAAGCCCATATGTGTAGAATGCAGTCTGCCCCATACCGGACGGTGACGCGGGAAACGATGCGGATATCCGCCGCTGTCTTTCCCGTTTACCGCTCCTCGCGGAAATACGACTGCCCGAGGGAGGCAGGGGGCTGATTCTCGCGCTTCTTGCGGATACTCGTCAGGATCAGCGCCAGAATCGTCACAACGTACGGAATCATCTGCATGATTGGAATCAACTGCATTTTGGCGTTAATGTAGTTGAACAGGATGTACAGACCGCCGAACAGATAGGAGGCGAAGATGGCAAGGTTCGGTCTCCAGATGGCAAAGATAACGATGGCGATGGCAAGCCAGCCGCGGTCACCGAAACCGTTATTCGACCAGATGCCGCCCGAATAGTCCATGATGAAGTAGAGCCCGCCGAGCCCGGCAACCATGCCGCCGATCGAGGTAGCAAAATACTTGTATGCCGTGACATTGATGCCCGCCGCATCCGCCGTCGCCGGGTTCTCGCCGACTGCGCGCAGATGCAGACCGATACGGCTCTTCTTGAGCAGTACCGTCGCCACGATGGCGAGGATAATGGCAAGATAGACAAGGAAACCGTAGGAGAAGAACAGCGTGCCGATCCAGCGAATCCCCTGCGGCATTTTCTTGACAAACGGAAGGCTGGCGTGATAGTATTTTGCAATTTTGGTCAGCGCCACAAAGGGGACTTCGCTCTTGGTAATCTTGATGAGCGAGCCGCCGAAGAAGTTGCCGAAGCCGACGCCGAACGTCGTTAGTGCAAGACCCGTCACGTTCTGATTGGCGTGCAGGGTGATGGTGAGGAAGCAATAGATCAGCGACACCAGAAGAGAGCCGAGCAAACAGGAAAGAAGCGGAATCATAATGGCGAGGAACGGATTCACGGTCTTGACCGAGGCCTGGTAGAAGAACCCGCCGATGACGCCCGAAATGGCACCGACATACATGATTCCGGGAATCCCGAGGTTCAGGTTCCCCGATTTTTCCGTAATAATTTCACCGGTCGCGCCGAAGAGAAGCGGCGTGCCCTGCAGGATCGCGCGTTGTAAAAACTGTGCAATAAAGTTCATCTTACTTCTCCTCCTCGCTCACCGCATCTTTTTGGGCTTTTTTCCGAAACGGGTGGCGATCGAAATGGATCTCGTACCGGATAAAGAACTCACAGCCGATGATGAAGAACAGGATAATCCCCGTCAGGATTTCGGAGAAAGAGGAGTTCAGCCCGAAACGCGTGGAAATTTCATCTGCGCCGCGGTCGAGGAACACCAGCAGGAAGGTCGTGAGAATCATGAAAATCGGATTGAACTTCGCGAGCCACGATACCATGATTGCCGTAAAGCCGCGACCGTCTACAATATTGGCGTTGATGGAATGCGATGCGCCGCCGACGAGCAACAGCCCGGCAAGACCGCAGATGGCACCGGAGAGGATCATCGTGCGGATAATGACGTGCGGCACATTGATGCCGATATACTTCGCCGTGTTCTCGCTCTCGCCGACCACGGAGATCTCATAGCCATGCTTGCTGTACTGCAGATAGATGAACATAAATCCGGTCATAAGAGCCACGATCAAAAT
>SFZB01000061.1 GCA_004558975.1 bacterium | reverse complement strand
GTCTCTTGCAGAGCATCTCCCGCGCCGAATTGCCCCGTACCCGCCCCGGCTCTTGCCGCTTCTCGCCTTTTCCGGCAACTGAAGCGGGCGACCAATGGTTGCCCCGACAAAAATACGGGCGCCCCGCCGACTTCGTTCCGCCAAACGACAAAGCGACAGCCACCGGAAACCGGCGCCGCGTCAAAATGCAAACAGCGGCGTTGTGCCCGATTTCCCGGGCGCCACGCCGCTATGCCATGCTGCTCAGAGGAGTACGCCGACGGCGCCCCCGGAGGGTAAGAGCGGTATCAGTTTTTCAGAAGATTGCCGTTTTCGAAGTAGTCGATCTTCATCGCGCGACGCACCTCGCGGAGCGTTTCGGCGGCGGTCGCCTCGGCACGGGCGCTGCCCGCCTTCAGGATCTCGTAGACCTCCTCGGGGCGGCTCTCCCAATAGGCGCGTCTCTCGCGGATAGGCGCGAGCTCCGCCTGCATGACGTCGCAGAGGAACTTCTTGACCTTGACGTCGCCGAGACCGCCGCGGCGGTAATGTTCTTTCAGCGCTTCGAGATTCTCGTATTCCGGGAGAAACTCCGCGAAATGCTCGTCCCGCGCGAATGCGTCGAGGTAGATGAACACAGGATTTCCCTCGGTGTGACCGGGATCCTCGCGGCGCAAGTGCGTCGGGTCGGTGAACATGGACATGACCTTGGTCTTGACTTCCTCCGGCGTATCCGAGAGGTAGATGCAGTTGCCGAGCGACTTGCTCATCTTCGCCTTGCCGTCGATGCCGGGCAGGCGCAGGCAGGCGCGGTTCTTCGGTAGAATGATGCCCGGTTCGGTCAGCGTCTCGCCATACACACTGTTGAACTTGCGCACGATCTCGGTGCATTGTTCGAGCATGGGGAGCTGATCCTCCCCGACCGGCACCGCCGTCGCATGGAACGCGGTGATGTCCGCCGCCTGACTGATCGGATAGCAGAAGAAGCCGACCGGGATGCTCGCCTCGAAGTTGCGCATCTGAATCTCCGCCTTGACGGTGGGGTTACGCTGGACGCGCGACACCGTGACGAGGTTCATGTAGTAGAACGTCAGCTCGGTGAGCTCCGGCACCATCGACTGAATGAAGATGCAGGACTTCGCGGGGTCGATGCCGCACGAGAGATAGTCGAGCGCCACCTGCATGATGTTCCCGCGTACCTTTTCGGGATGTTCGGCGTTGTCTGTCAGCGCCTGTGCGTCTGCGATCATAATATAGATTTCGTCAAACTCGCCGGAGTTCTGGAGCCGTACCCGCTCTTTGAGCGAACCGACATAGTGACCGACATGGAGCCTGCCCGTCGGGCGGTCGCCGGTCAGAATGACGCGTTTTTTCGGTGTGTTGTTTTCCTGCATGGTGATGCCTCGCAATTGATAAAATAAAGGATATCTAAAACGCCCTTGCGGTGTTTTTGCTTATTGTATCACAAGCCCCGATGTTTTGCAAGCCGCGCGGCGAAATTGTCAGCGCGCTCCGCATCGGTACGGCGATGATCCCCCCGAGCGCCCGATGACTTTCTCGAGTGTCTTCAGGTCGATCTGATTCACCGTTATGAGTTGCCCGTTCCAAAACACGGCAAAGTTATTAAAAACCGACGGGAGCGCTTTCGCCTCGGCGAGCGACCCGACGTGGCGAAAATCGGCTTGGATGCCCTTTTCTTCGCAATAGGCGCGGAGCGTCTCCACCCTCGCCGGCAGGAACGGGCACTGGTCGTCATAGTAGACAACGAGCCCGCTCTCATCGACCGTGCCGCGCTTCGCCCCCGCCGCGAAATGCGGGGTCGTACCGTCCAGCGACAGGGCGAGCAGGGTGTACCCGCCGGGGGCGGTATCCACCGGGCGGAAGCCGTATTTCGCGGCGAACGCCTGGTCGGAGAGCCACGCCTTCTGCTTGTCCGCGCCGAGCATACAGACGCCGGACTTACCGAGGCGACGCGCCTCCTCGATGCAGGATTCCATAAGGCGCGCCCCGTGTCCGTGTCCTTTGGCGTCCCCCGCCACCCACAGGCAGTAGATATACAGATAGTTTTTCCCCTCGACCGGCACCCATGCCGTTTCCAGAGGTGCATATTCAATGAACGCACAGGACGCAGGATCGCGGAGTTTGCGGAACACGTGCCCCTCGGCAAGACGCTCCGCGAGCCACGCCCGCTTGGCTTCGATCCCCGGGTGTCCCGGCTTTTTCCGGATGATGCACGCGAGCGGCACCTCCCGGACGTTTTCCGGTGTGATGGTCAGATAATCGCTCATAACGTCTCCTCTCCGCTCCCCTGCCGCCCGGTTGCCCCCGGCGCCGACGGCGTTTTCGTTTCGATTATACCGCGCCGCCGCCCTCCGCGTCAAGCACCCGCGCGCAAGGTCTGTCGCGCCCCGGCTTTCCGCAACGTCCACGACCGCCTCTTCACCTGCGACCTGCACGGCACCTGTACGAGCGTGCGCTTTGTCCCGCTCGCCACCTGGGGCGCGGACACGTTTTCCGTCTTTTCCTTTGAAGTATTCTAAAGCGCCGAACGATGATAAAGCATCAATCGGACAAGACAGCCGCCCGTATTCGGGCGGCTGTCTTTTTCTGCTTGTGTTCCCCGCGTCTGTCTGTTTGCCCCCCCACGTCTGTCTGTTTGTCTTCCCGCGTTCCGTTGCACAGAAAGCCGCACACAAAAAAGACCTTTTTCGATTTTTTTCGAAAATGCCCTTGACAACCGTTTCGATTTCGGGTATACTCTTATCAGGAATCATTCCTAATAAGAATTTGAGAGGGCTTACAAATGAGCGCACAGAGCAAATACACAGGCACACAGACCGAGAAGAATCTTTGGGCGGCTTTCGCCGGAGAATCCCAGGCTAGAAACAAATACACCTACTTCGCCTCCGTCGCGAAACGGCAGGGGTTCGAGCAGATTGCCGAACTGTTTCTGAAAACGGCGGAAAACGAGAAAGAACACGCCAAGCTGTGGTTCCGCGAACTGGGCGGCATCGGCACGACGGCAGAGAATCTTGCCGCCGCCGCAGAGGGTGAAAACGACGAGTGGACGGATATGTACGTCGGTTTTGCCAAGACCGCCGAGGAAGAGGGCTTCCCGGAACTCGCAAGACGCTTCCGCCTGGTCGCCGCGATCGAAAAACGCCACGAGGAACGCTATCGTGCGCTCCTGCATAACGTAGAGGCGCAGGAAGTGTTCGAAAAGAGCGAGGTCAAGGTGTGGGAGTGCCGCAACTGCGGGCACATCGTCGTCGGGACGAAAGCGCCCGAGGTCTGCCCGACCTGCAACCACCCGCAGAGCTACTTCGAGATCCGCGAAGAGAATTATTGATGAAAACCGCGTGCCGGGACACCTCCCGGCGCGCGCACCGATCGATTAAGGAGAGAAACCATGAAACAGCAGTTCTTCATCTGCCCGCACTGCGGGAATATCGTCGCTTTTGTCCACCGTTCCGGCGCCCCCGTCTCCTGTTGCGGGGAACCCATGCGGGAGCTGATCCCCGGCACCACCGAGGCGGCGGCGGAAAAGCATATCCCCGTCTACACGGTCGAGGGGAACACGGTCACGGTCGATGTCGGCTCCGTCCCGCACCCGATGACGGAGGCACACCACATCGCGTGGGTCTCCCTCGAAACCAAATACGGCAACCAGCGCCGCGAACTCCCGGTCACGGGCGCGCCCTCCGTCCGCTTCCCCCTGGAAGACGGCGATGAGGTCAAAGCCGTTTACGCCTACTGCAATCTGCACGGGCTCTGGGCGGCGAACGCCGACTGACGGCGCGTAGCCAAGAAAACAAGGTGCCTCCCCGTTCGGAGGCACCTTACAAAGGGACCGACAGATGAAACGAAGAGAAACCAATCAGCGCCGTCTCGTGCTCCGGGTCGTGCAGGGGCGGTGTGACCACCCGACGGCGGACAGCATCTACGAGGCGGTACACGCCGAGGATCCCAAGGTCAGCCGCGGGACGGTGTACCGCAACCTGGGGCTGCTCTCGGACGCCCCCGGCGCGGATCGATACGATCTGCGCACCGACCCGCACGACCATATTCTCTGCATTCACTGCAAAAAGGTCGTGGACGCGCCGGACACCGAGCGCCCCGAGCGCGACGCGGAGGTCGCCGCCGCCACCGGTTACCGCATCTTCCGCCATCAGACGATTTTCGAGGGACTTTGCCCCGACTGCCAAAACGCGGCGGAGCACGACGCATAACCGCATCGGCGGGAGCACTTTGCTTCCGGGAAACTCCCCTGCATAAAACGGCAACGTCACAGACCGCGTACTCCCTATGACAACAGGCGACCGCCGAGGCGGTCGCCTGTTTTTTTATTGGTTTGAGTGCGTCAGCGGAACGACTGCAGCGACACTGTCAGATGTGCCGCGCCGAAGATTGCCATGATGACCGTCGCAGGGATATTCCGCAGCCAGACGGCGGCACACAAATAGTACAGGACGGGAAACACTGCCAGCGGCATCGGCACGAAGAGAAAGGCGCGGTGCAGGAGCGCGACCTCGCGCCCATCGACAAAATACCGAATCCACACGGCATAGTACAGAAGCAGGAAGAGGGCGGCAAGATACAGCCATATGCTGCGCACATTCACCGGTTCCCGACTGACAAGGAACGTCACGGCAAGAAGGTAGGCGATGCGGCTGACCTGCTCCACGATCTCCACCCACCGCGTCACCTTTGCCGACGGAGCGCCCCGAACCGCCGCCGCAAAAGACAACAGCAAGTCCCCGTCTCCCGACCGTGGAATCGTCGCCCCCCCGGGTCAGCGAACCCTCGTCAGTGCGCGAGCAGCCTCGGGTTTTGCCGGAGCGCGCTCGGCGTGATGCCCTTGTGCTTGCGGAACGCCTTATTGAAGTTGACCGTGCTGTTGAAGCCGCATCGCGTCGCGATCTCCGCCATGGTCTGATCCTCTCCCGAGAGGATCAGTTTGACTGCCCTGTCCACGCGCCTCGCGGTGATGTAATCCCAGAGCGAAAAACCGTTGGTTTTACGGAACAGGTGCGAGAAGTAGTTCGGGCTGTACCCCGCCAGCGCCGAGAGATCGGCGAGACGAATGTCCTCGTCGAGATGCTCGTCAATGTAGGAAAAGACCGACAGCATATGGGCAAAGACCTCCCGCTGCTCGCCCTCTCCCCCCTGCTCACGGTACCGATGATTGCGGAGCAGATCGATGAGGAGCAAACCGAGGTAGGCACAGACCGCCTCGCGGAAGTCCTCCCGACCAAGGCGCAGTTCTTCTTCCATTTGACGGAAGAAGCGACGCGGCGTCTCGGCACGCTCGGCGGGAATCCGATTACGGAATGCCGCCGAATGCGAAAAACAGAAATCAATAAACGGATTGTTTCCCTGCTGCACCGCCAGATAACGCGGCTCAAAATGCAGGTTGGTGATCGAGAGCCCCTCACCCGCCGCCCCGGTGATACAGTGCACCTCGCCTGAGGAAAACACGAACACGTCGCCCCGCCTTACGGGATACACGGCGCTCTCCGTCGTATATTCGCCCTCGCCCCCATTCACCGTCATGACTTCAAAGCGCGTGTGCGAGTGCCGGACAAAACCGCGCTCGCCGGGCGCGATCTGCACCTGCCACATTTTGAGCAGCGACCTGCCGTCCTCCAGCAGTATTTCGCCGATGGGATTGGTGATGCTTTCCATATCCTGCCCTGCCAAATCGTAAAATAGTTTTGAATTTCCGTAATATAAGTAATGAAATCCGCGCCCGTATGCCGTAGTATATTTATAGTAAATTCCAACTATCTTTTTGTCAAGTCCGAAGGGAGATACCGCTATGAAATTCGTCGCCCTGTGCCCGCCCGAATGGCTCAGCCGCTCGGCAGTCTACCAGATCAATCCGAGGACCTTCTCCTCCGAGGGGACGATTGCCGCCGTGACCGCAGAGCTGCCGGCGCTCCGGGAAATGGGTTTCCGGATCGTGTACCTTTGCCCGATCTTCGAGGAGGACGACTCCGCCGAACGCACGGGCTGGAGCGACCGACAGAGAGCATCGGGGACGGATAACCCGAAGAACCCCTACCGCATGAACAACTATTTTAAGATCGACTCTGAGTACGGGACGGAAGACGACCTGCGCGCGCTCACCGAGGCGGCGCACGCGTTGGATATGAAGGTACTGCTCGACCTCGTGTATCTGCATATCGGACCGAACGCCCCGATCCTTGGGCGCCACCCCGAATTTGCGAAGCAGGCCCCCGACGGGACGATCCTCAACACCATGTGGCACTTCCCCGCCCTCGACTTTACGTCCGAGGGTCTGCGCGAGTACCTGTTCTGCAACATGATCTATTACATCGGTGAGATCGACGTTGACGGCTTCCGCTGTGACGTGGGAGACGGCGTTCCGATTGACTTCTGGCTCGAGGCACGCCGCCGGATGCACCGCATCAAACCCGATGCCGTCCTGATCAACGAGGGGTGCAACTGGAGTTATCTCCTGCAGGGGTTTGATTCCTCCTACTGCTCCGCATGGCACGACGTGCTGTACGGCATTTTCACCGGCAAAGCAACGATGAAGGATCTCACCGACCTCTTCGGGCGCCTCGACGTCAAGGTGCCGGCAGGTGCCAAACTGCTGTTCGACATCGACAATCACGATACCGTGACCGACTGGCCCGAGCGCTTTGAAGTTCTGGCGGGGCATGACGGCATGGAACTGGTCGAGGTGATGACTTACCTTGTCGACGGGATCCCCATGGTCTATGCCGGGAACGAGCTTGCCGATACGGCGCGCGTCAGTATGTTTGCGAACCGCTTCCACCCGGGCAAGTACGAAACGACGGATCGCCACGCGACCGCCGACCCTGCGGCGCGCGAACGCCGTGTCACGCTGATGACCGAACTGAACCGGCTCAAGCGCGAGAGCGACGTCCTGTGCTACGGACGCATGGAATGGCTCGGACACACCGAAGCGGAAAAGGTCTTTGCCTTTGCGCGCGTGCAGGAAGGCAAGCGCATCACCTTTATCGGGAACCTCACCGGCGAGGCGGTCGAAACCACCCTCGACGAACAGCCGGGCGGAACCATCATTCTCTCGAACAACGCCGAGAACCACCCCGCCGGGCGCGTCACCCTCGGCGCCCACGGCTACCTCGTGTTCTCGGAGGAATAATCCCGCGAAACGGTAACAGGGAACACGCAAAAGCGCGTGCTGTCGCCACTCCCACTCATTCAAAAACAGTGCTGTCGCCGCTCCCACCCATTCAAAAACATGTGCTGCCAAAACTCCCACCCATGCATCAAAAACCGGCGCCCAAAATGGGCGCCGGTTTCGTTTTTTTGGGATTGTATGCGATATAGGTTGGCGCGTCAACCGCAAAAGCGGTTAGACGGCAACGGAATCAGCAGTAGAATTCCATCGGGTAGGTTAGGTACTCGTTGGGCGCGAGCTGATCGGCGGTGACATAGCCGGCGGGGGCGGCAAGCAGGCTGGGCAGACGGTTGACGACCGTCGCGCAGGTATGCTCCACCGTCGCGGGCTTGACGACATGGAACTCGGTATCGGGCTCGCCGGTGATCTTCCAGTCGCACATATCGCCGTCATCGGGGCCGTAGACCTTACCGATGGTCTCTTCCTCGATCGTGATGCCCTGCATGGTTTCGATCGTCACCACGGCGGACATACCGATGCAGCGGCCTGCCTTGATGGTCTTGCCGAGCGTCGAGGACTCGATATCATGGTCGATGATGCAGGGGACGTGTTTCTGCGTAATGGACTTGATGGTCAGACCCAGTTTGTTGACCAGCGCTTCGCTCGCGTTCCAGGCATAGGAAGGCTCGAAGGAATCGGGGTGCGCAATCTGCTGTTCAAACTCTTCTTTGGTGAGGTCACAGCCGTGTGCTTTGGCGAGCGCCAGACCGTATTCATCGACGTTGTAACTGTAAGCGCCTTTGATCTTGGTGATCTTGTGGCAGCCGCCGGCAACCAGCGCCACCATATTGATCCAGAAGATGTCCTGCATACCGCTGCCCGTGATGGTGCAGCCGGTCTCTTTGGCGAGGGCGTCCAGACGGTTGATCTGCGCCGCGGAGGTCGTCCAGGGATAAATGGCTTCCTCGCAGGTGGTGATGACATTGATCCCGCGCTTCACGCATTTTTCCACATGCTCGTAAATGTCACCGATGAAACTGAACAACGTCACGATGGCGACGTCTGCGTCGCACTCGTCAAGCACCTTGTCCGCGTCGTTGGAGATAATGACGCCCGTTTTCAGACCGAGACCGGCGAAATCGCCGACGTCCTGCCCCACCACAGCGGGATTGACATCAATGGCGCCCACGATCTGTGCGCCGTGTTCATGCAGATACCGGAGAATGTACTTGCTCATCTTGCCACAGCCGTACTGTACCACTTTGATTTTTTCCATGATAAATGCCTCCTTAAAACCGTATGTAGCGGGAAGAGATTCTATCTCTTCGCCCTTTGGCTTTATGATACACTCTCATGCTACATGAGAGTCAAGGAAATTCACAGAAAAATCACAATCAGCCCTCTCCGAAGGTCACGGGCACCTGCAGGCGCAGGAACATATTGCGTCGGTCGCTGTCAAAAACATTGAACTCGGTCAAAACCTCGCAGATATAGTCACCGCTGATGTGCCAGCCGCTGCTGAGGCAAGTCTCGAGAAGTCGGTCGGCATAGCGGATCTCGTCGTCGTAGCGGTCAAGGTAAATGCAGGCATACATGCCGCTGTCCAGCACCGTCGCGTCGCGGAAATGCTCCACGTCCCGGTAGTCGAGAAAAATAAAGACGTCCTTGGCTTCAAAGCGCCCCGCGAGGAAGTTCTCTCTCGTGATGCTCGTGCCAGTCGCGTAGGAATGGATGTGCGAGAATCCGCGCTCCATGAGCGCCTCCCGCAGGTACATCAGTTCCCGCTCATAGGCATAGATGTCCGTGTTATAGAAGTTATCGCGGCACGGTAACCCCCACAGATAGCGGCGGTCGATATATTCCAGCGCGATGGTTCCTTTCACCGGGGATTTTCGATACCGTTCCACGCTGGCGATCGCCCGCTCAACGGCGTTGTGGCGGGATTTCAGTTCCCGCATCTGACGGTGGAGCTGTTCGTTCTTGCGGATCAGGATCGTCTCGATCAGCGTGATGTCTTCCTTCTTCAGCACGTCGGCGATCTCCGTCAGGCTCATGCCAAGTTCCTTCATGTAGGCGATCATGTCCAACCGCGCATTCTGGGCGATGTCATAGTAGCGGTAGCCGCTTTCGGGATCCCTGTGGCGCGGATGCAGTAGCCCCAGTTCGTCATACAGGCGCAGCGTCGCGACGGTCAGGTGATTCATTTCCGCCATTTTGCCGATCGGTAGCAGTTCGTTCTGCATTAGTTTGCCCCCAAAACTCTCATCTTATGATAGAGTTTAGCGGAGTATTTCCGTTTTGTCAAGTCTCACACGGGCGAACTTCGAGGCGAGATCCGGCTTCGCACGCGACCGGGTTCGGATCCGCAGTGACACGGACAAAAAAGACGACCACCACAAGGGTGGGCAAGCACTAGAATACTCACCTCCGCGAGTATGCCCTGCCTTGCCGCCGCCTCGCCGGCGGGCGGCGCTCTGCGGCAGGCATGCGAACCTAATCGCGTGGCTTCGCACGCGACCGGGT
>SFZB01000017.1 GCA_004558975.1 bacterium | reverse complement strand
CTCGCAGCAGTCGGTTTAACAGATACTTTGTCATAAGCCCATTCTCTCATTACATGCACAATAAGGGGACAGAATACTTGCCGTCCCCTTATCGCACAGTCGTTTTAGTTGATTTGATCGAAAAAGATCAGAAGAGACCGATATTCTTCGCCATACCGCCGCCCTGCGGGAGCATGGTGTCGAGGTAGGTCGCGGGATCGCCGTAGTCAGGACCCCAGCCGCAGATGTCCGTGAGGTTGTAGTTCATCAGGTCGCCGGAGGTCGGATAGTAACCCGCGTTGTACCAGTTCCCTGCGTTGGAACCGCCGGTCTTGACGAGCACAATCTTCACATACCCCTGAAGAGACGCCTCAATCGACTGCTTCAGCACGTTCGACCTGTTTGCGTACGGTTCATTGATATCGTAGTAAGGCATTTCAAGAATGATCGGGTTTTCTTTCGTGATCTCCACGCCCTGCGCCTTGAGCTCGGCAATCGCCTTCTGCAGGTTCTCACGGGCGTAATCCACGTTGTACCAGCCGTCGAAGCCGGTGGAGGACCCGATGCCACCCTCAGCCGTGGGATCCCAGACTTTCACTTTGATACCGTCGGCATCGAGCTGTGCCTGGACGATGGCACCGTAGTACGTGCCCGCCGGGAACGTTTTATCTACGCCGCCGATCTTCACGGTGACTTCCTCCGTCAGGCTGACATAGTCGCCGGGCGTGTAGGAGTTCACAAGGCTGGTGTACTTCAGGTCGTCGCCCGTCAGAACGGCATTCTCTGCCGCGCGGTCGAGCGAGGTGACGAGTGCGAGGCGGAAGTTCTTGTTCTGCATCGCGAGGTTGGTGCGGATCTTATCAACGTCGCTCATCGTGGTCGGTGCGACCGTCGCGTCGTTAAAGTTGCCGTACTGCTTTCTGTACAGGTTGAAGAATACAGGGAAAGAGCTTGCATCCAGACCGGAGACATACGCGTACTTAGTGAAGTCGCCGTTCTCACGCGCGATTGCCAGCGTGTTCGCGTTCAATGCGGCACCGGCAAGGTCGCCTGCCTTCATTCTGTTATAGGTTTCTGTCTTATCCTGCCCGCTGATGAACGTCCAGGTGATCTTCTTGATCGTGATGTTATCCTTGTTCCAGTAGGCGGGGTTCGCCTCAAAGACGATTGAGTTCTCAGCCGTCGCAGAGGTCACGAGATACGGACCGCAATAAGCGATCTTCTCGAAGGAAGTACCGTAGGTGTACCCTTCCTTCGCCGCGGCTTCCTTGTAAGCATCACGGCCGAAAGCACCGCCGTTCGCGATGAAGAATGCCTCACTGATCGGAGCGAACACGCTGTAACTCAGCATGGTGATGAAGTAGGAGCACGGAGCCGTCAGCGTGTATTCGAGCGTGTACTTATCCTTCGCCTTGATACCGACATGCGAGAAATCCGCATCTTCATCCGAGAGGTACTCGGAAACGCCCTTGATGACGCCGTCTACGAGGTACTCGACGCCGCCTTCGGCATCCAGCAGGTGCTGCAGCCCCTTGACGAAGCTGTTCGCCGTGACTTCTTCGAGCACGTTACCCTGATAGTCCACCCAGTTGACGCCCTCACGGAGCTTGAACGTATAAGTCAGACCGTCATCGGACACCGTATAGGACGTTGCCAGTGCAGGCACCTGAACGTTCTCGGAATTGTACTCAAGCAGTCCGTCGTACAGGTTGACCAGCGCACGGAAGTCCGCAGCCTGATAGGTGTTGAGCCAGTCCCAAGTCACGGGATCGGAAGTATAACCGTAGCCGTAAGTATCCTTCAACGTGTAGCCGTGTGCGGCAAGGTATTCTTTCGCCTTGGCTTCATACGTGCCGGTACCCTTGGTCTCCGCCCAGATCGCTTTCAGCGCGTTGATATCCTCGATCTTCAGCGGATCGCCGTTGACGACCAGCGCATTGTGGAAACGATATTCATCCGTGCCCCAGAGGACGGAAGAAACCGTACGAGGTGCTACGTGAGAAATCGCGTAGCTGCCGCCGTTCGCCGTCGAGGGGAGCATAATGCCGGCGCCAAGCAGTTTCGCCTCGGCGATCGCCATCAGCGCATAGCGCTCGGAGACCGTCTTGGCCTGTGTTGCCTTATCATAATATTCGTAGAATTCACCGAGAACTTTGGTATAGAGTTCTTCGGAGACTTCCGCGTGAGTCTTGCCCGCATACGGATCGGACAGGGTCGTGCCGCCGTTGTTGCCGCCGTTGTTAGCGCCGTTGTTACCGCCATTGTTGTCATCCTTGCAGGAGACGAGCAAAGCGAACACCATGACCACGGCAAGAGCCAGCGCGATCAGTTTCGGAAATACGCGTTTCATAGAAAACCTCCATATTTTTACCGGGGAACCCGGGATTTAACAAAATCGTGAAAAGCAACCGACGGTGAAGGATCCTCCCCCTTCCGGCAACGGAGTTGCCACCTTCCCCCACGGGGGCAGGAAACCCGCGAACAGGTGTCAGAACAGCGAAACGCGTCGCCATGTCCAACCTTTATGTAGTGTTGACTGAATCCGCTTGTTTATTCCTTTGCTCGCCCCCCACGTGGGGGGCGGAGGGCGCGAAAAGCGCCCTCGGAGGCAAAGCCTCGTCGGTATGAGTCGCCACCGAGGTCATCCACGGCACCGTCCCACCGACAATCAGGAGGGATTCCGCGTGCCGTCAGGCTACCGTTCGGAGCCGCGACTTTTTTATATAGTGCTATCTTACTCGACTCGGGGTGTCTTGTCAAGTGTTTTTTGAATTTTTTTAGTTCATATCTTTCAAATTTGTCATTTTTTCATGAGAATGTATGCCAGCAGCACCTCAAATTTGCATTTCCGACGGCGAAAAGAACCATTTATAGCAAAATCGGCGTCTCATGTCTCACCCGACACGTGACGCCGACTCCTTTTCGGTGGCTATACGGATACCCTCTTGCAGGATGATGCATCCGCCGTCGGCATATCCCGGGCGCCGAATGCATAGAGTGAAGCATCAACCGATGCCGGAGGTGTACCGTGGAAAAAAGGCACAGAAAACAATCCTCACTCTTACAGTCTCTTCTTATCGGGGGCGGGATCACGCTCCTTATCGGAGCGGCGCTGGTATTCTGCGTGGCGGCGATCCTCCTGCGCTCGAGCGACCCGACCTCGCACCTGCTCCCCGCCGGGCTCGGATGCCTTGCGGTGACGGCGCTGCTGCTCGGCATCTGCACCGTGCGGATGTGGAAGCACGATTCGCTCTTCCCTGCCCTGATCGCCGGGGCGGTCTTCGCCGTCCTCATCGGTGCCGGAGGGCTCGCCGTACCGGGGTCAACCCTCCCCGTCGCCGTGCGGTGCGCCGGCGTCCCCGCCGTCTTTCTCCTGACGCTCCTCGGAGGATTCCTCGCCCGCCCCAGACGCACAAGACGACATCACCGGTAACACCGAGACGTCCGCGCCGAGGCGGCGCAGTTTGCCCGTGAAGTCCTCGTAGCCACGCTCGATCAGTTCACACCCCGTCATATGAGTCTTACCCGCGGTGCCGAGCGCCGCGACGGCGAGGGCGGCGCCGCCGCGCAGATCCGTCGCCGTGACCGAAGCCGCGTGCAGAGGAGCGGGGTGTACCGTCAGGGTCTGCCCCTCCCGGGAAAAGACCGCGCCCATTTTCGCGAGCTCGCTCGTGTAGCGGAAACGCTCCTGCCAGACCCGCTCGGTCATTTGACTCTTCCCTGCGGCAAAGCACAGCGCCGCGACCGTAGGCGGGTGGAGGTCGGTCGGAAAGCCGGGGGCGGGCGCCGTCTCGACGGCGACGCCGCGGAAGTTCTCCCCCCGACGTACACGAACCCGGTCGGGGGCGCTATCGACGAGGCAACCGGTGCGGACAAGCACATTGGTCAGCGCCGAAAGGTCACACGGGCGAATCCCCGTCACCGTAACGTCCCCCCCGCTCGCCACCCCGGCGAGCAGATACGTCCCCGCCTCAATCTCATCGGGCGAGACGACAAACGAAGTATGACCGAGGTCGGATCGCCCCCGGATCACGAGGTCGGGCGTACCGCCGCCGCGGATGTCCGCGCCGAGCAGGTTTAAGAACCGGATCAGGTCGCCGACGTGGCTCTCGGTCGCACAATGGTGCAGGTGCGTCACGCCGTGGGTACGGCAGGCGGCGAAGATACCGTTCACCGTCGCGCCGACCGACACCTGCGGAAAATCGTAGGTGCCGCCGCGGAGCCCGCCCGGGGGCGCGTGTAACTCTCCCTCTCCGACGGCGCCGAGCGCATGAAAGACGCCGTAATGACAGTTGAGCGGTCGGTTCCCGAAATCGCATCCGCCCGTCAGCGGCTCCGCCGCATAGCCGAAGCGCCCGAGGCACGCCCCGAGCAGATAGGAGGAGGCACGCATCCCGGCGGTCAGATGGCGCGGAATCGCCTCGGGGGACAGGTAGCGCGCATTGACCGTCACGGTATGGGCGTCATGACGCGTGACGCGCGCACCCATTTCCGAAAGAATACGGAGAGCAAGCCGGACATCGCCGATGTCCGGCACATGATAATAGGTACAGGCGCCGTCGGCGACGACGGACGCAAACAAAAGCGGGAGTGCCCCGTTCTTTGCCCCAGAGACGTCGATCTCGCCGGCAAGGGGGAATCCTCCCCGAATCACATATTCCGACACTTCTTCTTTCCTTTCCTTGCCGTTTTTCCGGGTTTACTTTTCAGTGTCAGTATATGAAAAACGCCGCACCGCCGCCATTCGGCGGGGCGGCGTTTTCTCTTTTGGAGAAAACTTTCCGTTTGTTCAGCAAATATTCATATCTCTCATTTAAGATAGTGATATAAGATAATGATCTAAAAAAGAAAAGATATGTTTCGGAAAGGAGCCGTACATGGATCACTTCATCGAATTCCGCCATGTCAGCAAGACCTATACCGTTGGCGAGGTCAAGATCAACGCCCTGCACGACGCGAATTTCGTCATCGACGAGGGGGAACTCTGCGTCATCGTCGGCCCCTCCGGCGCGGGTAAAACCACCCTGCTCAACATCCTCGGCGGCATGGATACGCTGAGTGAGGGCGAGGTCTTTGTCGGCGGGCGGGACATCTCCCATCTCGGCATTAAGGATCTCACCGCCTACCGCCGGTATGAAGTAGGCTTTGTCTTTCAATTCTATAATCTGATACAGAACCTCACGGCGCTCGAAAACGTCGAGATGGCAACACACATCAGCCATGTGGACAGCGATGCGGCGGAGGTACTCGCCGAGGTGGGACTCGCGGAGCGTTGCCGCAACTTCCCGGCGCAACTCTCCGGCGGTGAGCAACAGCGCGTGTCCATCGCTCGCGCACTCGCCAAAAAGCCGCGTCTGCTCCTGTGCGACGAGCCGACGGGTGCCCTCGACTACGTAACGGGCAAGCAGATCCTGCGGCTCCTGCAGGACACGGCTCGCAACACCGGCATGACGGTCGTCATCATCACGCACAACAGCGCGCTGACCGCCATGGCGGATCGCATCATCCGCGTCAAGAACGGCACGGTCGAGCAGATGGAACTGAATCCGGACGCGAAATCGGTCGACGAGATCGAGTGGTGACGGATATGCTGTTACGTTCCATTCTGCGTACCATCCGTTCGACCCTCGTCCGCTACCTCGCGATCCTCGCCATTATCGCGCTCGGGGTCGGCTTCTTCGTCGGTCTGCGCGTCACCGAGGAATCCATCATCAAAACGGCGGACAGGTATCTCTCCGACCTCCGTCTCTATGACTACCGCCTCGTCTCCACGCTCGGGTTCACGGACGACGACGTAGTTGCCTTCTCGGGTCTGGGGGGCATCGGGGGCGCCTTCGGCTCCGTCTCGCACGACGTTCTTTACCAAAAAGACGACGGCACGAACGGCACGATCCATGCCCATATGCTCCTCGACGGGGTCAACGGGCTCGACCTCATCGCCGGGCGGCTCCCGACGGCGAAAGACGAATGTGTCCTCGACGCGAAGTTCGCCGGGGCGGATAAGATCGGCACTTACCTCTCCCTCTCGGACAGCAACACCGACGAAACCAAAGCCTATTTCACCGAGACGCGCTACACCGTCGTAGGCATCGCGAACGCCTCCGCTTACATCAATTTTGAGCGCGGCGGCACGTCCCTCTCCGACGGCACCGTCTCCGGGTTCGTCTACCTGACGCCGGAGGGGTTTCAATATGACGGCATCTATACGGAGATCTATCTGACGCTCTCGGCGAGAAACGCCATTTATTCCGACGAAGAAAGTGCGGCGCTCGATGCCGTGCGCGATGCGGTCGAGACGCTCCTCTCGGAGCGCGCCAACGCGCGCTATGACGCCATCCGCGCGGACGGGGAGCGACAGATCGCCGACGGGCAGGCAAAACTGGACGCCCTCCGCCCCCTCATGACAGAAGAGCAGATTGCCGATGCGGAGGCACGTCTCGCGGCGGAACGCGCAGCGCTGGACGCGCTGAAGGCACCGACGGTGTACGCCCTCGACCGCCTGTCGAACGTCGGCTTCGCCAGTCTCAAAAACGATACCGCCATCGTCTCCGGCGTGGCGAAAGTGTTCCCGTTCTTCTTCTTCCTCGTCGCGGCGCTCGTGTGCATCACGACCATGACGCGCATGGTCGGCGAGGGGCGGACGCAGAACGGGACGCTGAAGGCGCTCGGCTACGGTAACGGCGCCATTCTCTCGCAGTATCTCATTTATGCGGGGAGCGCCTCCCTCTTCGGCTGTGTCATCGGGTTTCTGCTCGGATCCCGCCTCCTGCCGCTCACGCTCTGGAAGGTATACGGCATCATGTATTCGATCGAGCGCCCGGCGACTTACGTCCTCGACTGGGGGCTCTTCGCCGCCTGCACGGCGGCATTCCTCGCGGCGGCGCTCGGCGCGACCGTCTTTGTCTGCTACCGCGACCTGCGCGAGACGGCGGCAGGGCTCATTCGTCCGAAAGCCCCGACAGCGGGTAAGAAGATCCTGCTCGAGCGCATCCCCGCGCTCTGGAACCGCCTCCGCTTCCTGCACAAGATCTCGCTCCGCAACATCTTCCGCTACCGCGGGCGTATGCTGATGACCATACTCGGCATCGGCGGCTGTACCGCCCTGCTCCTGACCGGGTTCGGCATCCGGGACTCCATCCGCCCCGTGGTCGAGAACCAGTATGATAAGATCCAACGCTTCGACGCCGCCGTCTCCTTCTTCGGGGGACTGGACGAAGAAGAACGTGCATCCTTCCTCGCGGATAGCGCCAATGTCTCGGAGAAGACGGTATTCCTCTATACCGAAAAGATGAGTGCCCTCATCGGCGCGGGAGAGACGGACATCTCCCTCATCGTCCCCGAGGAAAGCCTCGACGGGCTCGTCGACCTGCACAGCGGCAGGACGCCGATCGCCTACCCCGGCGTCGGAGAGGTCGCCGTCAATGCCCGCTTCGCAGCGGAAGCCGGGCTTTCGGTCGGTGACACGCTCACCCTGCGCGATGCCGAAGAGCGCACGCTCACCCTGCGCGTCAGTGCCATATTCGACAACTACATCTACGACTATGCCTATATTGCAAAAGCCACGCTGACCGAAGCGTTCGGCGCCGAAACGCTCCCGAACACCGCCTACATCCGTTTCCCCTCCGGGGCGGACACGAGCGCGTCCGGTGCCACCCTGCGCTCGATTGACGGTGTGTCAAACGTCCTGCTCTCCGAGGAAATGAAAACGCGCGTCGGCAGTATGCTCGACAGCCTCAACTACATCGTGCTCATCGTCCTTGTGTGCGCGGGAGCGCTTTCCTTCACCGTGCTTTATAACCTGACGAACATCACCATCGCGGAGCGCACGCGGGAACTCGCCACTGTCAAGGTGCTGGGCTTTTACCCGCGGGAGCAGAACGCTTATGTGTTCCGCGAGAATATCGTCCTGACCGCCCTCTCCTGCGTGGTCGGACTGCCGCTCGGGGTGGCGCTCCACCGCTATGTCATGGCGCAGATTCAAATCAGTTCCATTTACTTCGGGCACGCGCTCTCACCGTGGAGTTTCCTCATCGCCGTCGCCATCACGTTCGTGTTCACCATCCTCGTCGATCTGACCCTCATCGGGAAGATCCGCCGGATCAACATGGCGGAGGCGCTCAAAGCGATTGAATAACCGCTGTGGCAAGACACCTCGCGCGGGCAAACGAAAACACAGAGGGCAGAAAAAACAGCACATCCAAACATCAAAAAAGACGGACAGCCGCGGCTGTCCGTCTTTTAGGTTTCTGTCAATCGGGTGTTGGTTTCTGTCGATTGCGTGTTGGTTCCTGTCAACTTTATACTGCGGCGGCACGCCTTTGGGGGGGGCGATTTCGGCAGGGCATCCTACTCCGGAAAACGCGTTATTCCCCGTCAATGTGACGGTCGGCGGCTTTCCGGCGGCGTCTCCGCACGATCTCCACGACGATGACGGCGGCGGCGGGGATCGCCACGATGGCTGCGAGGACGATCCACAGGATCTCGCCCGCCGCGCTGTCGCGCGTGGTATAGCCGAAGTAAGTGACATCCGTCGTGCTGATCTTCAGGAACATTTCTTCCCCGACCTCCACGACCTCGGCATCGGAATAGACCTTCACCGTATATTTTCCGTTTTCGTCGATGGTGAGACCGACGGCGGTCAGGCTCTTATTATTCGCGTCCTGAACCGAGATCGGCAGGTAGACGTCGAACGGCTCCTCTGTCGCCGTGACGGGCGTCTTTCCCTCTTTCAGTTCGGTTTTCCACAGCCCTTTTAGCGAGGTGTGGAAGCCGACGCTCCAGTTCGTATTGAATGCATCGAGGTCGTGCCTTGCGAGAACGAGGAGACGATACGGCACCGGGCTCCCGTCCGGGAAGCGCAGCTGCAGTCCTGTCTCGGGGTCCGTCAGACGCGATGTCAGGATCGTCAGGGTAGCGCTCATGCCGGCAATCGGCTTGTAGTCGCTCTTGTGTTCCTCCGTAAACTCGAAGTTGACGACGACCTTATAAATCCCCGGCTCGGTGCGTGCCGCGCTATACACGGGGATGACGCAATCGGGCAGGTGCCGCTCGTTCTCGAGTTTTAAGTTCAGCGGCTCCCCCGTGTAGAGCATCTCTGCGGAGCGGAGCACGATATCGCCCTCGAGGGCGAGCGTCGCGCGGTTAATGTAGAACGGGACGGTCACGGCGGCGGGCGCATAGTTGTTGGAGCCGTCGAAGATGACACGCACCTGATACGTCCCGCCGTGAACCGGCGCGTTATCTGGTACGGGCGTCAGCGTCCCGTCCTCCTCGGAGACAAGAGAATACTCGAAGCGCAGAGGCGTGTCGTTCGTCGCGTCGGTATTCAGCGTACACTTTTCTTCCTCGATCCGCTGTACTTCCCCCGAATAGACCGTGTCGCGCCCCTTCGCCGTAATCTTCACGGGAGCGGGTTTGATCGTCAGGGTGCGGGAGGCGCTCGGCGCCGTCAGCACATTGTTCTCCGTATCGGAAGTCAGCGTGCAATACACCGTATAGGTATAGGTGCCTGCGTTCTTCTGCGGCGCGCCGTCGAACGTCACCGTCACGCAGTCCGGCAGGCGGGAGGTATAGCGGACGATATGCTCTTTTCCGTCGTAGAGGACGTCCTCCGCGCCGGAGAAATCCAGATAGTCCTCCGGGTTAATCTCGCGCTTGCAAATCTCCCATACCGCGGGATAGTTGGTCTGTATGTTCTTCGGGTTGATGCTGTTGAAACGTTCATCGTTCGCAATGACGGCGGTAATGCCTCCGTAAGTTCCGACATTCTTCGCCCGAATCCCGCCTTCTGCTGTCTGACCGTCCTTCGTGTAACGGATTGTGAGAATTTTGGAGAGGTCAATATTCGGCTTCTTTGTATAGTAAAGGTACAACGTCTGCTCTTCGCCTGTATACGCAGTCATCGCGCGTTGCTGATTCTCCGGCGTACTGCCGCGCCACATCACATAGGCAAAATCAATCTCAATCTCAACGATTCTCCATGTAAATGTCGGAACGGACGCAAGGTTCGTAAATTCGTAGTTCCCGGTAGGGTCATCAACGGAGAGGAGCCGCGCGGTATAGGTGTTCCGCACGGTGGCGCGGTTGCCCTCGTAGACAGGCACCACCACCTCGGGGAGCCCGAGAAGCGTAACCGTCTGCTCTTCTCCTATATACTCGTAAGAAGTCTCTTCCGGCCAGCGGCAACGGGAGAGGTCAAAGACCTGTTTTTCAATGGTAAACTCACGCGTCACGGCGCCGCTCGCCCTGAGAGACAAAACCGCGACTTCGACGCGGTAGCGCCCGACGCTCTTCGGCGGTGCGGCGAGTTGCTCCCACGTATCATGCGCGGCGTCATAGCGCCAATAGCGCGCGACGACCGTCGCGCCCGACCAACGATTGTCTTCGAGGCTCGTCTCCTCGCCGTTATACGCATGGGAAAGCGGAAGCGCGAGCAGGTGTGCGATCGTCGGGAGCATGGGGCACTCCGCCGTCTGTTCCCACTTGCGGTAACTGTTCGCCTCGGCATGGGCATTCAGAAGATCGCGTAACGTCCCATCCGAGAGGGCGCCGTCCGTCAAATAGGCGGAAGCAAACGTCGTGCTCCCCTCCGCCCCCGGCACCGTGCGCGGGAAATCCGCATCGCCGCGCTCACGCGCGCAGATGCCCGAGAAGGAACCCGAGAGCGGCATGGCGATGTTCTCTCCCTCCCCGGTACTCCTGCCAAACCACAGCCCGCTACTTCCTCCATCGCCGCCCGCGGTAAGGGTAACATCCAGAGCGGAATAGGCAGCACTGAGTTTGAGTGAGGTTTTGCTTCTGTATTCTCCGTTATCCCCGCGATTCACCGAGAGAACACCGAGCCAGCCGCCGACGGCAGACGCCGCCGACACCGCAGAAGAGACATATACGCCGCCGAGCGTCAGCTCTGCCCCACCGCCCGCGTCATAGGTGCCGACGATGCCGCCCGCCGCGCCGGAAGTCGCCGTCACATCGGCGAACATCTGTGTCTGATCGACGCGAAGGGAGGGCGATGTGTACCAGGAAGGCGGCTCCAGGCGTCCCACCATACCGCCGACATCGCGCCCGCCGCCGACCTGCCCGGAGACAGCGCACTCCGTCAGGCGAAGCCGCACGCTCGCGTAGCCGACAAGCCCGCCGACGCGATCGGGAGCGGACACGGTGCCGACATGATAGGCGTACTGCATCGTGAGAACGCCGCTCTCGTCACCCGTCCCCTGCCCGCTACCGAGGATCCCGCCGACAGAGCCGGTCGAGAGCGCGTGAATTTGCCCGAAATTCGCCACATTGGTAAAAGCCTTTTTCCCCGAGCGGCGGACACGGTTCACATACCCGACGATCCCGCCGACATAAGCGGGCTTTTCGGTCGTGGGGTCGGAGGCGTCCGTCTCCTTGTCATACGTCGACTGTACTTCACCGAAATTGACACAATTCGAGATGCTGAAGCCACCGACGGAGGAGCCGCCGTTATGGATCTCGCCGACGATGCCGCCGACCATGCGCCCCGCGCTGCGAACCGTACCGCGGTTGACGCACTCCGAGAGCTGCAGGGCGACAATCGGCGTCGTGTAACTGCCGAGAATGCCGCCTGTCGCGTTCCCCGGCACAACGGTTTTGGCAACGCCGCCGCGTGTCGTCGGGAATCCGTCCGCTGTGAGGTTGCCCGCGAACTCGCAGGCATAGACGCTCCCGGACTGTGTCCCGATGATACCGACAATCCCTCCGCCGCCATTCGCGAAGGACAGCGTAGCGGAAACGGAGCACCCCGTCACTTTTCCGTTACATACGGCGGCGATCCCGCCGGCAACTGCGTCATTCAGGCGGCAGCCCATATAGCCGCGCACGAGGTGGAGCCCGGAAATCGTGGCTCCGCCCGACAGTTCCGAAAAGAGCCCGGTTGCATTGGTCTGATAGAAGTTATACAGCCGATGCCCCGCGCCCTTCAGCGTGCCGCTGAAGCTTTTCGTCATGGTCGGCACCGTGTGAAGCCCCGATGCCGTGCCGGCTGCGACCGCCTCCGTCACCGCAAAATCGGGATTGAAAACCAAGTCTTGCGTCAGAACATACGAAAGCTCCCGGAACAGACGGTTCCGCGTCGGATCCTCGAGCGAGTAGTTGCAGAGCTGTATCCACTGTACAAACTGCTCCGGCGTCGCAATCTCATAAGGGTCACTCGCGGTGCCGACACCGCCGGCGAATGGACAGGCGTTGATAAACGCCTCGACCGTCTCCTGATTCCAATGATCCTCCGTACGCACAAATCCGTCCCATACGGAAAGACCCGCTGGAATGGGCTCGTGCCGATCCGGAACACCGTCACGGCTCGCGACATCGCTCCCGTCGGTCTCCGTCGTCTCATCGCCGAGGAGCCGCGTGTACCCGTCGCTCCCTGCGGTGTCGCCGCCGACTCCCCCGGATGTCACGGGTAACGCAAGCGAACCCGCGAGCGGTGCCGACACCGCCGCGAGCAATAGGCATATTGTAAGCAGGATGCACCAGCCTTTATTTCGCCGCATTTTCCTATCCTCCGGACCTATATACTGATAGAATATTTTACTATATTTTTCTCCCCGTTTGCAAGCGCAAAAACGCCCTTCTCCGCTTTTCGCCCGGCAGGGGTGTTCACTTTCCACAAAGTGCCGAACAGGTGCTTGTGGATAACGCCAAAGCGCTTTGAGGTGTCCTCTCAGCCGCGGCAATTCTCCCCTGGAGGCGATGCAACCGAAAAAGACCCCCGCGCCGTAGCGCGGGGGCAAGTTCTATGGATTTGTGCTTTACGCTTCTTCGTGAGGCGTCTCTTCGTCGGGGGTTGGCATTTCATCCGGGACGGGCATTTCCTCCGCAGGCTCTTCGGTTGTCGGTTCTGCGTCGACGGGTACTTCTTCCGTGCCGTCGGAATACGTGTCGGGCGCATATGCGTCACTCTCGCCATAGAAATCGCCTGCGTCGGGCGTATCCGCTCCGTCACCGTATCCGCCGAAGCCGGCGTCGCTGCCGTCCGGAGTATCGGGTCCCTCGGGACGCGTACGGCGGGCAGTACCGACGATACGGACCACCGTAAGAACGATCACAGCGACGAGCGCAACACCGCCGAGGCCGAGCGTCACGTAGGTTGCCACGGGGCTCGCCTCGCGGACATAACCGTATGCCACATCGGGTCCCGCTACCTTGAAGGTAAGCGTTCCGGCTTCCGCGTCATAAATGACGTTAGCGGCTTTTTCAACCGTCAGTTTGGCGGCGATGCCCTTCTTATAGGTCACGCTGACAACGGAAATCTCGTCGAACAGCGCCGCCTTATCATAGCCCTGATAGCGTTTCGGGAGTGTGATGACGACCGAAATCTCACCGATGTCGCTGTATTTCACCGCATTACCATCGGCATCTTTGAACGTGTAGCGATAGAGACCGGCAAGTTTCGGATGCACGATATTGAGCCCGAGCGACGCAGAATCAAGAAGCAGATTCTTGACATCATCGTCCACTTCGTTCTCCACGATCTCAAATCGGATCTCGGGATCTGCGCCATCGTCATAGATGATGCTGATATCTTTGTATCCGTCATCTTTTGCCACCGCCTGTTTGACCGTGACTTCCACTTCGTATGCCGCAAGCGGCTCATAGTTGTCAGAGCCGATCAGATAGAACTTCACGATGTGCTGACCGGGCGTGTTCGGCAATTCGGGCAGCCGTGTATCGTCTACGCGGACGGTCACGCCGTCGGCGCCTGTCAACGCCACACGCAGGTTGATCTCTCCTGCCTTACCGGCGATGTAGGTCGTATCGCCGACGACGGTAATCTTGCCGTCGACCGAGTAGGTCGCACGGTTGACCGTCACCGTAAACGTGAAGGATTCCGCTGTCACATTCGGATCATCGGAAACGGAAACGGTCACGCGGTACACACCGGCATCCTTCATCTCCGCCACACGCTTGCCGTCCTTCGTCAACGCGACGGTCAGGTAATCCGCAATCGTGAACACGGTTCCGTCGGAGCCGGTCAGAGTCAACCCGGTCAGCGGGTCAACTACCTCACCGTTATAGGTCAGGGAGCGATCGCCGCCGCCGATCTCCGCTTCGTTTTGGGTGATCTCCACAGTTGCCGCCGACGTACGGTATTCCGTCGCGCCGTTCGAGAACTCGGTGCAGTCATCCTTCAGCGTCAGAACCGCGACAACGGAGTAGACGCCTACATCAATCACCTTGCCCGTGTAGGTCGTACCGTCAAGGCTCCATTCATAATGAACGTTCACCCATGCGCTGAGCCCGGAGGGGAGCGTCACCTCGACCGTGTACGCCGCGCCGTTATAGACGCCGGAGATATCATCGAGCGTCACGCCGTCCACCGACAGCACGCGCTTCGCAATCGTCCACTCGAGCGTGCGGACGACCTGTGTCGCCGTCGCATCCTCCTCAAACCGGGTGTTAATCGTGTCTTTCAGGGTCAGCGTCAGCGTCGCCGTGTAGGTACCCACACGGGTGTTTGCCGCATTGTCATACAGGAAACTGAGGTAATCGCCCCATTCCGCGAGGTACGCGTCGAGCGCGGCAACCGTCATTTCCGTGCCGTCATAGGTGAAGGATCCCTTGTAGTTCCAGAGGGCGGAGCCCGTCGGCACGGTCGGAATCACTTTTTGATCCACGCGAACATTGAATGTGACCTGCAGTGCTTCGTAGTTATCCGTCTCGGCAAGCGTGACGGTCACGGTGTAGGAACCTACGACATTCGGCAGGTCCGCCTTGCCGTCGCGGTCATACGTTACCTCCGGCGTCGCGTCGGAATCCGACGAAACGATGAAGGCATGATCCCGTCTGTCGAAGACAATTGTCCACGTATCGCCGTCCTTCGTCCAGCCGGTGGCGGGCGGGGTCACGGTCGCCGTAGCACGTGCAATCGTAAAGGTGACGGTGAAGGCCGCCTTGTAGTTGCCGTCTGCCGTCAGGCGGGTAAAGGTCACACGATAGGTGCCGCCGCGGATTGCCTCGGTGACTTTCTCATAGGTGTCGCCGTTTTTGCGCTCCAGAAGCGTCTCGTAGACCTCTGCCCATGTCGTGCCTTCGGGGGCATTACCGAAATCGGGGGCAAACGTCGTTTTCGTGCCGTCATACGTGCGGTTCAGATCTGCATGCGTACCGCCGTTTTCTCCGAGATTTTTCGGCTGCACCGTGATGGTCAGCGTCTGCGTTGTTTCCCGATAATTCTCGTCGCCGCCATAGGTAAAGGTACGTTCAAGCAAGCCGGCGCCGCCGATCACGATCGTGTTCTCGGCGGGGGTGCCGAGAATGTTACCTGCCCCGTCAACGAAAACGACGTAGAACGTTTCTTCACTGCCCGTAAATTCGTACCGGTCGTCGGCGAACTTCACTTCCGTCCCGACGTCCGCTGCGTCGCGGACCACAATGATCTTTACGGACGCCTTGACGATCGACCACGTAATCGTGTAGGTGGGCGCCTCGCCCTCGAGGATGTAGCGCCCCTCGGCACCCGCGCGGAGCGAAACCGTCGCCGTCGCCGTCATGGCAGCACCGGGAACAGTCGCCGCGTTCTGCGAATAGATGACCTCGAAAATGCTCTCGTCAAGCCCTGCGAGTCGGAGGATCTGCTCGATGCAATTGTATTCGAGTTCTGCACCGTCCGCGAGAATATCCGTACCGTTCGCCGTCCACTTGTTCTCGGGATAGGTAATCTTTTTCTTAACGATCTCAAATGTGAAGGACGCCTCGGCGGCTTCGCAGTTCTCATCACCTGCGAACGTGAACGTGATGACATAAATACCGGGCTCGATTGCCGTCACCGTCACGCCGTCCTTGGTCACCACGCCGACAATCGTTGCTCCCGAAATGCTCTTGTCATTCACAAGGTTCCGCAAAGAGGCGCCCGGCAGAACCTGATTGCCCGTGTATTCGATCGAGTACGTGCCGTCGTCTCTCTTCGTGAAGCCGGAGAAGTCGGTGACGATCTCTGTCTTTGCCTTGGTAATCTCAAACTCGCAGGAGAAATCATTCCCCACGTCCAGTTCCTTGCCATCCGCATCGTAGAGATGCAGGACCGCTTTATACTTGCCCGCCGCCGTCGGAATGCCGTCGAGCGGTGTTTCAAGGTCGGACAGGCGATAGTAAATAACCTCGATGCGGTCAATATCCGCACGGAGAGCCCTTGCCAGAACAGCAAGCTCTTCTCCCGTCCATGCGTGAGACAGTTTGCTTCTGTTCGTGATTTCCACGGGCCACTTGTAGAAGTCGCGCAGTTCGGGCGCCACATTCCCCTGCATCCACGTCATCAGGCCGTTGCCTTTTGCATAGATGTTCAGCAGATCCCGCACCGTCGAATCGGTCAGGTCATCAGCACCGAGCGCGGTCAGTGCGGTCGTCACACCGGCGCCGGTACCGTCATAATAGGTCACAGGGTTTGCAACTGCCGTCCCGATGACCACACTGACAGCGAAACGGGAATCCGTTACTGTCAGGTTGACACCCGTCACAATTGCCTCGGCGGCGCCGCCAATCAGCGTCGCAGCTTTCGCATCGGATGGGACCGCGACAGTCGCCCGCACAAAGACATTGGTAAGGGTCACTGTCGGTTCCGTCGCGGCGACAGTCGTACCGATGCAGCCGAGAATAGCGGCGGCGCCGGATGCGGCGTTGACCGTACCGGTCAGGACGCAGTTTGTCAGCGTCAGGGCAACCGTATTGTCCGTGACCTTATGGAGCCCGACGGCAAGACCGGCATAATTGCCCGATGCCGTCACCGCGCATTTTACATAGCAGTTCAGCAAAGTCAACGGCTGATCTTTTTGGGGATCCCCATCTTTACGCTCCGAATTGTTGTACCCGACAAGGCCGCCGACATTGTTCGCGGCGGAAACGTCCCCGTAATTGGCGCAGCTGGTCAGAACGATGCCGCACTGCACATTGATGTGGGCGCCGACGATGCCGCCGGCGTTGTCGCCGGAAACCTTCACCGCTCCGAAGTTGGCACAACCGCTAATGGCAATCGGCGTGCTTTTATTGGTCGCCCCCCAGTTCGAACGCCCGAGGATACCGCCGGCGTTCGTGGTCGCCTGAATCTCACCGTAGTTGGTGCACCCCTCGATCACGAGCGTCAGCAGGCGATAAGCGCTACCGAGAATACCGCCGACACCGTTATCCGCAGAACCGTTGGTTTGTGTGATTCTGCCGTAGTTCGTACAGTTACGGATCGTCAGCGCCGTCACGATTTTACTGTTGGATGCACTCGCGAAAATACCGCCGAAAGTGGGCAGCCCGCTCCCCGTCATCGACATGCTTGCATAGTTGACACAATTCTCGATGGTTGCACTCTCGCCGTTCGGAATATATCCGGCAATACCGGCGACACGGGCATTTTTGCTGCCATAGGTCATGAAACAGTTAAATTCACCGTCCATGGAACAGTTTCTGATGACGGCACCGCCGGAAACGGTATCGACAAGCCCGCTTGCCATACCTGCCGTCACCTTCGTGCTCTTTACATGGCAGTTCTCGATCGTACCGCCGTTTAGCGTTAAGCAAATCGCAGAGCCGCTGGTATTGTTTGCTACCACGTTACCGCCGAACACGGTCAGGTTTTTAATCGTCCCTGTCACGGTATCAAACATAGATGCTCTTTGATAACCGCCGCCTGCTTTCAGGCGGAAAATGGTATGTCCGGCGCCGTCATAAGTACCCGCAACGGTTGCGAGCGTCTGATAGGCTTTGTTATTCAGGTCAATATCTGCCGTCTGTTTCGCATAAGTACCGGCGGCAGCATAAGTCTCCGCGTGATTCATATAACAAATGAAGTCTTCCGCGGAGGTAATCAGATACGGGTCGTCCTTGGTGCCGGTCCCCGTAAGGGTGTCCGACACGGAGGAGCCGTCCCATGCCGAGACTTCGTTCGAGAGCCATATAGCGGTCACGTTCGTGTCCTCCCGAATGGAGGACAGGCTGCCGCTCCAACCAATGAAACTGTAGCCATCGCGTGCCGCAGGCGTAAAGCCGGCCGCGCTGTCGCCGGACATGACCTGCTCAGTGTGCAGGAGCGTCGTGCCGTCCGTATCGTAATAGTTGACCGTAAAGACATCCGTATTGGCCAAAACCGCCGTCACATCTAGATCGGAGGTCACTGCGAGATAATCTTTATCCCACCCGGAGAATCGCAGACCGAAAGGTGCCTCTACCGCAGATGCAGCCGGTGCCGTCGCGGATTTTCCGTTATCAATGATCTGTGCGTCCCCAATCTGTGTCGTGCCGTCCGGCTGGAAGAACCGCACCGTCCAAACCTTTATGTAGGTAGCACGCACGCTGCCGCTCTCGGTCAGCGATTCCGGCTTCGGGAACCAGGTATCAAAGCGATAGCCCTCTTTCTCGGGCGCATCCGGCGCCGTGATGGGATGGCCGACGAGCACCTCGACCGAACCGATCGGCTCGTCACCCGTCTCGGGGAGGAAGGTGATCGTAATCTTCGCCGCGTAGATCGCGTCTACCGTCAGATGGCTCGTCACCGTCTGGTACCGATCCGTGCTCCACGTGGAGAAATAGCCTCTGCCCTCGACATACTCCGGGATTTCCGGCACGGTTGCCGCCTCACCGCGGGACACGGTCTGGGTATTTTCCTGCAGGGTGTTGGTTTCGTCATACCAGCGGAAAGTCACCGTGTACTCGGCGTCTACACCCGGCAGAGTCGAAATGGCGGGACCGTCAGCCCCCTCTTTCCACACCGCGCTTTCGAGCCCGGTATTTAGAATCGCGACGGCGGCGGCAATATCCAGCGCGCCCTCGTCGTATTTTTGGTTGTTCTCTTCCGTTGTGACACCGCTCGCACCGCCGCGTAACGCGACAGAACCGGTACCGACACAGTTCTTCACCGTGGCGCCATTCTTGATCCAACCGGCGATCAGACCGATGGTCGCCCCGGTTGTCAAAGCGGTGAATGTACCCTCGGAATAACAGTTCTCAATGGTGATACCGTTCGCCGTGCCATGGATCCCGGAAGCGGCGCCGCCGGTCACGTCACCATAGTTGGCGCAGATACTGTAGGATTCTACATTTCCGGCTTCCCCCGCGATACCTGTTGCGTTCACCGTCTTTGTGGCAATAATATCACCATAGTTGGCACACCGCAGATAGTTGACAACGCCGTTAACGCGGTTGGCATAGTTCAAGCCGACAATACCGCCGACGCCGCCGTCGTTCTGTGTGGTTTCGGTGGTCAGGTTCCCGTAGTTCACGCAGTCGGTCATCGTAACCGTTGCATCCTTGAAATAGAAGAAACCGACAATACCGCCGAGACGGCTGTATTTCGTTTTGATCGGCGCATAGTTGGCGCAACGGGCAATCGTCATACCACTCTCGGCACGTGCCACGATACCGCCGACCTGATGTTTCGCGTCATTGTCAAACACGTACATGGCGCCCGCATAAGTGCAGTCCTCGATCGTCGGATTACCGGTCACTTTACCGACAAGACCGCCGGTGGCACTTGCCTTCGAATAAACGTCGACGGAGGAGTAGCAGTTCTGGAGCGTACCGCCCTGCAGCAGCTGTACGAGCGAGCCGGCCTCGGCGCCGCCCCTGAAAAGAGTATAACCGCCATACAGGTTCAGGTTCTTGATGGTTCCTGTCACGGTCGCAAAGAGCGCACCGGCACCATCGAAACGTGCAAACGCGTTATAGATCCCGTAACCGTCACCGTCAAAGGTACCCGAAAAAGTGCCGGTGATCTGACTATACGGGTTTGCCGTGGATTGATCCAGCAAATCATAAATCGGGAAACCGG
>SFZB01000060.1 GCA_004558975.1 bacterium | reverse complement strand
CGAAACTAAAATACATTCTTCAGAGTCTTAAGTTCCCTTAATGCTCTTTTTACTTTTTTGAGTTATTTCAAAGTGTTTGTTCGAGATTCCTCACACTGCATCTTGTATTACCAAGTTCAGTGATACGAATTTCTGTTGTTCAATTTTCAATGACCAAGTTGTGCCGCTTCCTACTCGCGACTTTTCTATTATAGTCGATCGACTCGGACTTGTCAAGTCTTTTTTCAACTTTTGCAAGAAAACTTGCGGTGAGAAGAAAAAATGCCCTTTCGGCAAAGGGCTTCTCGCGACTTGCTTTGGCAGTATATCACACGGAAGAGGGCTTGTCAAGGGGAAAATACGCAAAAAGTCAAAATTTTTTTAACAAATCGGCATATCCGCCCTCTACTTGCATTCGGCAGTGGCTTATGATATACTGATATGAAATACAGAAATCAGACAGGAGAATCTCCTATGGCACATAAAAACGCCCCGGTGCCGAACGAACGGCTCAACCGCGTCGGCGGTGAAGCGGTCCTCGACGGTGTGATGATGAAAGCGGGCAAAAACTGCTCGACCGCCGTCCGCCTGCCGAACGGCAATATCCGGGTACTCCCCCGCACCTACACGCCCCCGAAAGAAAAACATAAATGGATGGGAATCCCACTGATCCGCGGGGTCTGCAACTTCATCTCCACGATGAAGCTGTCCTTCGCCGTCCTGACCGACTCTGCCGAAGCGGCGGCGGGCGAGGAACTGAAAGAGAGCAAGTCCGATCGGTGGATGAAAAAGCACCTCGGCTTCTCGCTCATGGATCTCGTCGGGGGGCTCTCGCTGATCCTCGGCATCGCGCTCGCGCTCTGCCTCTTCATCTATCTGCCGAACCTCGCGTCCGCAGGGCTCGAAAGGCTGTTCCGGCGTGATCTCGGCGTGTGGAAAGCCGTCACATCCGGCGTCGTGAAAATTTTTATCTTCATTTTTTATATATATCTGGTTTCTCTCATGCCGGATATCCGCCGCACCTTCCAGTACCACGGCGCCGAGCACAAGACGATCGCCTGTTTCGAGAGCCATCGGGAACTGACCCCCGAGAACGCGAAGGAATGCACGCGTTTCCACCCCCGCTGCGGCACCTCTTTCATGTTCGTGATGATCCTGCTCGGGATCATTCTGTCCCTCGTTGTGCGCTGTGTCCTCGAGTGGGGCTTCAAGATTGATTTTGAGGCGTTGACCGGCAGCCGCCTTTGGGAATCCCTCATTTATACCGGCATCGGGCTCCTGCTCCTGCCGCTCGTCATGGGCATCGGCTATGAATTTCTGATGTATGCCGGGAAGCACAGCGAAAAGCGAATCGTGAAGATTCTCTCCGCCCCGGGACTGTGGATGCAACGCCTCACCACGCGCGAGCCCAGCCTCGAGCAACTCGCCGTGGCGATCGCCGCCACCAAGCACGCCCTGCCCGACATCTTCCCCGACTTTGACCGCGCCGCCTACGAGGCAAAAGAAGGCTTTGGCACGGCGGCGGCAGATACCGCCGCAAACGGCGATGCCCCCGTGACCGACACGACCGCTCCCACCGAAGCAAATGCTCCCGCCGCAGACGCCGTTCTGCCGGGTGAACCGGGCGCCGCACCGTCGGAACATACCGGTGCGACCGAGCCGGAAGCTGTGACCGGATCCCCCGCCCCGGCGGCAACGCCCCACCGTGATGAAACTCTCTGATCTGACGCGCGCGCTCCGCGCGGCAGGAATTGATGACGCCGCCGGGGAAGCACGCCTGCTCTTCTCCTACGTCACGGGCACCGCCCCGGCGTTGCTCGTCGGCTGTGACCCCGCATCGGACAACCCTGCTCTTGCGGACGCGCTCGCGCGCCGCGTACGGCGCGAGCCGCTGTGTTATATCACCGGAGAAGTCGGCTTCTGCCATGAGACTTACCGTGTCACGCCCGACTGCCTGATTCCCCGCGCCGACACCGAACTCATCGTCGAGACCGCCGCCCGGCGCCTGCCCCGCGGCGCGCATTTTGCCGACCTCTGCACGGGGAGCGGCTGTATCGCCGTCTCCACACTCGCCGCCCGCACCGACTGCACCGCCGACGCATACGATATAGCAGAAAAGACACTCGCTCTGGCGGCGGAAAACGCGGCGCGCAACGGTGTCGCCGAACGGATACACTTCCACCGTCGCGACCTCCTCACGGAAGAGATCGACGGCGTGTACGACGCGATCCTCTCAAACCCGCCGTATATCCGCGACGACGTGCTTCCGACCCTCGCGCCGGAGCTCGCCTTTGAGCCGCGCATCGCGCTCGCCGGCGGCAGGGACGGCATGGACTTCTACCGTGCCATTCTCACGCTTGGCGCGGGGCATCTCGCCCCCGGCGGCTTTTTCCTGTTTGAAATCGGCTACGACCAGAAACAGGCGATCCTCGATCTCGCCGCCGCGCACGGCTACCGTGCCGAAGTGACAGACGACCTCGGCGGTAACCCGCGGTGCGCCTGCCTCCAAACAACAGACTGACAAAACATCGGACGTTCCCCGGAAATCCCCCCTCGAGGTGACTTTATGAAACGTCCGCTCGTCGCGCTCCTCTTCGGAGGCAAAAGCCCCGAATACGAAGTCTCCTGCCGAAGTGCCGCCACCATACGTGACGCCCTGCTCACGGCAGGCTATGAGCTTCTGCCCGTGGGCATCTCCCGCGAGGGTGTGTTCTACCTGTTCCGCGGCAGTCCCGAACGCATTTTTGCCGCGACATGGGAAGCGTCCCCCGGTCTCTCACGCATATGGTTCGCGCCGGGCGGCGGCTTTTTTACCGACAGCGGGCGGCTGTACCGCCCGGACGTCATCTTCCCCGCCGTCCACGGCACCGGCTGTGAGGACGGGCGACTGCAAGGATTCCTCGATACCTGGGGCATCCCGTATGTGGGATGCGGCGTCGAGGCGTCCGCCCTCGCCATGAACAAATACCTCGCCAAAGAGACGGCGCGCCGCATCGGTATCCCGACGCTCCCCGAGGTATGCCTCACGCGCGATACCTCCGAGGAGACCTTGCGGGGTCTGCACTATCCGCTCTTCTTAAAACCCGCGCGCTCCGGCAGCTCGGTCGGAGCATCGCCCGTCCATTCGCCGGAGCAACTGCCCGAAGCCCTCGAAAGGGCACTTACCGAAGATACGCTCGTCCTCGCGGAGCCGCTCGTCGCGGCGCGGGAACTGGAGGTCGCCGTCCTCGACGACGGCACTCTGCGCGTCTCCGCGCCCGGGGAGGTGCTGACCGACCGCGCCTTCTACGACTACGAAACCAAGTACCTACGCGGTACGACCCGCCTCGCCGTACCGGCATCACTCCCGACGGCAGACGCCGAAACCCTCTCCGACTATGCCCGGCGCCTGTTTCTCGCGCTCGGCTGTCGGCACCTTGCCCGCGTCGATTTCTTCGCCGTCGGCGATACGTACTACTTTAACGAGATCAATACGCTCCCCGGTTTCACCGAGGACAGTATGTACCCCGCCCTCGCGGGTACGCTCGGCTTCGACACCGTGACGCTCTGCGACACGCTGATACGGAGGGCACTCGCGTGATCGGCATATTTGACAGCGGCGTCGGTGGGCTGACCGCCCTCTGGGAGCTCCGTCGCCTGCGCCCCGACCTCGACATCGTATACTTCGGAGACACCGCCCATGTGCCGTACGGCACGCGCTCGCCCGAGATGATCCGGCGCTTCGCCGGGGAGGCGGTCGGATTCCTGTCGGGGCTCGGCGCCGAGGCGATCCTCGTCGCCTGCGGTACCGTCTCCTCCGTCGCACTCCCCGCGCTCTCGGAACACACCGGCTGCCCGCTCTTCGGCGTGGTGGAACCGGCGGCGGAGGTCGCCTACCGCGTCTCCAAAAATAAAAAAATCGGCATTCTCGCGACCGAAGCAACGGTCGGGAGCGGCGCATTCGACAGAGCCCTCCGCCGCCTCGGTCCCGTCGTAACCCGGAGCCTCGCCTGCCCCCTGTTTGTCTCCCTCGCTGAGAACGGCTTCACCGCCCCGGACGACCCCGTAGCGCGTGCCGCGGCGGAACACTACCTTGCCCCGCTCCGCGAGAGCGCACTCGATACCCTGATTCTCGGCTGTACGCATTTCCCGCTCCTCGCGGCACATATCCACCGCGTCCTGCCCGGCGTCCGCCTCATCGGCGCGGGAGAAGCCGCCGCCGCGGTGCTCGTCGAAGAGACCCCCCGTGTCGGGCATGGGGAACTCGCGGTGTTCGCCAGCGATGCACCCGACCGTTTTGAAGCGACAGCCGCAAGGATTCTTGGCACCTCCCTGCCCGTCCACGTACAAAAATATATCCCGCGGCGCATACAGACAACCGCCGGAAGATACACTGATACTATCAGGAAAAGGAACTGAAAAACATGGCTAATTACAGAAGAAACCGTATCAACGACGCCGTCGCGCAGGAACTGAATCTCGCGCTCCGTGAAGTGCGCGATCCCCGCGTGACGGGCGCGCTCGTCTCCGTGACGCGTGCCGAGGTCGCGCCCGACCTCCGGAACGCGACCGTCTTTTTCTCCTGCATGGGCGATGCAAAGGAAGTACGCACCGCGCTCATCCGCTGTGCGGGGCTCCTGCGCCACCACCTCGCGACGACCGTGAACCTCCGCATCACGCCGGAACTCGCCTTTGTCCATGACGACTCCATTTCGCACGGCGCACGGATCGCCGAACTGCTCTCCGAGATTGAGAAGACAAGCCCCAAAGAGACACCCGACACGACGGAGGAACCCAAATGACCGCGCGCCTCTCCCGGAAAGCGGTTCTTGCCCGCCTTGCGGCGGCACACGACCCCGTCATTCTGATTCACGTCAAGCCGGACGGCGACGCGGTCGGTTCCGCCGTCGCGCTCGCGCACTTCTACCATGACCGCGGACACGCCGTGTCCGTCCTCTGTGCCGACCCGATCCCCGCCCGCCTGTCTTTCCTCCTCGACGGGCTGGCACTCGCCCCCTATGCGGGGCGCGAGGGACGCACCGTCCTTGCCCTCGATGTCGCGTCGGAGGGGCAACTCGGGAGCCTTTCGGACGGTTTCGGTGCCGAAACCCCTCCCGATTTCTCGATCGACCACCACGAACACTGTACCCCCGTCGCCCCCTGTTACTGCCGGCCGCACGCGGCGGCGACCGGGGAAATCCTCGTCGATCTGCTCGGGGCGCTGACAGAACCCGCGGGGCTGACGCCTCCCATGGCGACGGCGCTCTTCGCGGCGATCGCCTCCGACACCGGCTGTTTCCGCTTCCCGAACGCGACGGGCGCCACCCACCGCGCCGCCGCGCGGCTCATCGACCTCGGGATCGACGCAGGCAGGGTCAATCACCTGCTCTTTGAGAGCAAGACCCCGGCGCAACTGAAAGCCGAAGCGGCGACCGCCGACCGTACCGTCCTCGCCGCCGACGGGCGCATCGCCTACGCGTCCCTCGACCGCGCGCTCCTCGACCGTTTCGGGGAGGAGAATTTCGAGACTTCGATCGACATTGTGCGCGCCGTCGCCGGCGTCACAATCGCCTTTACGCTGAAGGAACAGCAGGGCGGCTCCCTGCGCGTCTCGCTCCGCGCGACGACGGCAAACGTCGCGGCAGTCGCCGCCCTGCACGGCGGCGGCGGGCATGCCCGTGCGGCGGGCTGTACGCTCCGAGGCACCACCGCCGAAAACGCCGCCGAGGCGCTCGTCCGGGA
>SFZB01000059.1 GCA_004558975.1 bacterium | reverse complement strand
TCTTGCCGCCCGCGTAGTAGTACGTCAGCCCTTCGATCTTCAGCGTCAGGGCATAGGTCGAGCGGTCATTGCGCGTGATGCGCTTCGTCTCGTATCGGTAGATCGTGTTGACGGCGAGGATCCTGTGGAGGATCAGCCTTGAAATCGTTTTAGCATCCATAGTGAGGTTATTATAAAGCATTTTATACAAAAATTCAACCGCTATTTTGATTTTTTAACGCTATTTTAACACGGGTTAAGTATCATAACGGATAAAAATATCATAATAGGCATTTACAGATTTTTAGGCATCCCCCTATAATAAAAATGTCAAACGGGCGCGCCCGCGCGCCTGCACCATTTCGAGAGGACAGAATCATGGCGGAAAACGGAAAACTTCGCATCGGTATCTTCGGCATCGGGCACAATCATGCGGCGGCAGCCATCAGCGCGCTGAAAGCGCGTGAGGACGTGGAGATCGTCGGACTTTGTGAGCCGGATGACGCGGTGCGGGAAAAACGGCTGCGGGAGAATCCCGATGTCTACGGTGACATCCCTGTGATGAGCGAGGAGCGCCTTCTCGCTTCGGGTATCCGCGCCGCGATGGTCGAAGCCTCCGTCCCCGAGCTTGTACCGACGGCGCTCCGCTGTGCGGAAGCCGGGCTCCATATCCACATGGATAAGCCCGCCGGTATCGACCTTTCGTTCTATCGCACGTTCCTTGATGTCATGCGGGAGAAACACCTCGTCTTTCAGACCGGGTATATGTACCGCTACAACGCCGGTGTGCGTTACGTTCTGGAGCGCGTCCGCGACGGGGCGCTCGGGCGTATCTACAACATCACGGCGGAGATGTGCACCAAACACCCCGATTGGTTCGAGCGGCAGCTCATCGGTTACGGCGTCAAGGCGCCGGTCATGTACATCTTCGGCGGGCATCTTATCGACCTCTGTATGCAGGTCAAAGGAGTCCCCGCGGATCTGACCGCTTTCCACACCGAGTCGGGCGACGGAGGCATCCATTTTGAAGATACCTCTCTCGCGGTTCTGACCTATCCCGACGGGATCGCGACCGTGCGTGTCTCCTCCTGCGAGGTCAACGGCTGGGGGCTCCGCGAGTTCACGGTCTACGGGGAACGCGGCACCATTTCGGTAAGCCCCCTGGAATCCCCCATGCACATCCGGGAGACCATGCTGGCCGAGCAGGAGCCGTGGAAAGACCGCTACCACACGGTAGACGTCCCCGAAGTCGGGCGGTACGACGTCATGATGCACGATTTCGTGTACATGGTGGAGGGGAGGATCCCCTACGACGTCGATTTCACCCATGAATACCTGCTACAGAAACTGACCCTCGAGGCGTGCGGTTACACGGCGGAGGAAATGAATGCCAACGCTTCCATCACTGCCCGCGTGTCGGGTGATTGACAAACGAAACGCGAAAAGAGGATAATTGAATTGAAAATAATTGACGGAAAAGTCGTCATTGAAACCGGTGCCGGCGGCAGACGCCCTGCCACGCGCGGTGACGGGCCGAGGGACTGACACGGTGACGCATTCCATCCAAACGACACAAGCGGTCATACCGCAGGCAGGTCAGCCGGACAGCACCGCCGGCACCACCCAAACGGGCGCAGAATCCGCCGGGGGCGGGAATCGCAGAGCCACGCTGACGGCAGTCGGGCTCGGGCTCATCGTCATGCTCCTCTGGGGGTCGCTGTTCCCGTTCGTCAAATACGGGTACAAGGTGTTCGAGATCGACACGTCGTTCTACCCGAACCTAGTCCTTTTCGCCGGGGTGCGGTTCCTTGTGAGCGGCGCGCTCCTCTCGGCGTTCTGCCTCGCGACGAGGCGGACGTACCTCCTCCGGCAACCGAAGAAGTGGCTCCCGACCGCGCTCGTCGCCCTGTTCGCCGTGGTACTTCATTATGCCTGCACTTATATCAGCCTCGGGCAGATCGACAGCTCCAAGACGGCGCTCCTCAAGCAGTCGGGCGTGCTCGTGTTCGTGTGCTTCTCGTTCCTGTTCTTCCGTGACGACCGATTGACGCCGGGGAAGATCATCGGCGCCGTGTGCGGGGTTGCCTCGGTGCTGGTCATCAATCTGGATTCCTTTAAGATCACGTTCGGTCTCGGGACGGCGCTCGTCATCGGCGCGAGCTTCTGCACCGTGATCTCCAACATCGTCTTTAAGAAGAGTTTTCACGACGTCCCCGCCGTGACCGTCACGGGGTACTCGCAGCTCATGGGCGGTCTGTTCCTGACCGTGCTCGGGCTTGCCCTCGGGGGGCGGATCACCTCGTTCGGCTGGCGCGCCGCGCTCGTCATGCTGTATATCGTCGCGGCGACGGTCGTCAGCTACGGGCTGTGGTACTACGTCGTACAGAAATACGCCCTCTCAAAGCTCTTTATCATCAAGATGGCGGAGCCGCTGTTCGCGGCGCTCGTCAGCGTGCTGTTGCCGCTGGGGACGCATCTGACATGGCAGCACGCCGCCGCCTTTGCCCTCGTTGCCGTCGCCGTGTGCGTGAGCAACATACAATTCCCGAAACGAAGCAAAATCAAGAAAACCGTGTCCGCGGCAAGTAACGCCACGGAAGAAGAAGGAGAAACGAAATGAAAGCCATGCTGATCGATGCCGACAAACAGTTTGTCTGGAGCGACGTCGGGGAACCCGTCCTCACGGACGAGGGCGTCATCGTCGAGATCTATGCCGCCGCGCTGAACCGCGCCGACCTCTTACAGCGGCAGGGGACGTATCCGTCGCCCGCCGGCTGGCCGCAGTGGCCGGGGCTCGAGCTCGCTGGAAGAATCGTCGCGATGGGCAAGACCGCGGAGCGCGAGAGCGGGTATCACATCGGGGACAGCGTCTGCGCCCTCGTGGGCGGCGGCGCGTATGCGGAGCGCATCGCCCTGCCGTACCAACTGCTCCTGCCGGTGCCGAAGGGAATGAGCATGGAGGAAGCCTCTACGCTCCCCGAAGCCTATACGACCAGTTACCTGAACCTCTTCGTCGAGGGGCACCTCACCGCCGGTCAGGTGCTGTACGTTGCCGCCGGGGCGAGCGGGCTCGCCAGCGCGGCAATCCCGATGGGGAAGCTCAACGGCGCTTACGTCGTGACGAGCGTACAGACGCGCGCCGCGGCAGAGAAAATCAAAAACCTCGGCGCCGATGAGATCATCATCCAGGAAGAAGAGAGTATCCCCGACGCGTTCGCGAGACTGGAGCGCGAGGGGCACCCGGTGAACGTCTGCATGGACTGCCTCGCAGGCAAAGACCTCGGCGATGCGATGCCTTTCATGGCGGCGGGCGGCTACTGGGTCGTCATCTCGACGCTCGCGGGCATCACGACGGAGATTAAACTCCGTCCGCTCCTGACGCGGGGACTGCACCTCGTCGGCAGTATGCTCCGCCGACGCTCGAACGAAGAAAAGCACGAGTTGCTGACGGCTCTCCGCGACAATATGTGGCACTGGTTCGAGGATGGGACGCTGAAGCCGTCCGTCTATCGGGTACTGGATATTTCCGAAGTGGACGAAGCGCATGGCATCCTCGAACGCTACGAGAACACCGGCAAGGTCGTCCTGCGTGTGAAACAATCATAAGGGAGGCGCTATGAAAAAACACCTGTTATGGACAATGCTCCTGCTATGTCTCGTCCTGCTCCTCGCGGGGTGCGGTGCGAAATACAGCTGGGACGATGAACGCCTGAACTACAATATCACCGGGGAGACGGTGGAAAACGGGACGCTCTATGTGACGCGCAAAGGCGAAAAGGTGAAGCGCGCCGCCGAGGGCGATATCCTCTACGTCAATCTTGTCCCCGCTACGGGCTATGAGCGCGAGAGCATCACGGTCAACGGTGAGGCGATTGAGGGGTCGCAATTCACGATGCCTGCGGGCGACGTGAAAGTGGCGGCGACCGTCCGCCCCATCGTCAGTCAGATCACCGTGGACACCGCGCTCGTCGGCGGTACCGTCACGGCGGACAAGACAGAAGCCATGTACGGCGAAACCGTTACATTGACCGTCACGCCCGAGGCCGATTACACGCTCATCGAGCGCAGTCTGACCGTGAACGGGGCGGAGATCTATCGCGGACAGGCGGCGGAGGCGACGCAGGTCACGTTTCGTATGCCGCCGCATGACGTCCGCATCACCGCCCGCTTCCGGGATACGACCCTGCGGATCACCACGATTGATGAATATCGCGCGTTTGCCGCTCTCGTCAATGGCGGCACGGACTTCCGCGGTCGCCGCGTCATCATTGACGCGGATATCGGCTCCCCCGAGGCGCCGGTCGACGTCATGATCGGGAATGCGTCGGATAAGGCGTTCGCCGGTACGATGGAAGGGAACGGTCATACCGTGTATCTCAATCTGACCGGTGTCAAGGGCATCGGGCTCATCGGTTATTCCAACGGTGCAACGGTGAGAGATCTCACGGTCGCGGGGCAAGTCAACCTGACCGCGGGCAATATGTATGCGGGCGGCTTTGTCGGTCTTGTCCAATGGGCGAGCGGCAGGGGCACGACGCTCGAGAGATGCGTCAACGAAGCAACGGTCAACGTGACGGCTTCGTCCAATGCCGGCGGTTTTGTCGGGCGTGCGCTCGGCAGTCTCACGGTCACGGGCTGTGAGAACAGGGGCAACGTGACGACCACGGGCAACTACGCCGCGGGGGTCGTCGGATACGTCCATAACTCCAGCGCCACCGGGGCGGGTTCTCCCGCTATCACCGTCACCGATACGGTGAACACGGGCAATATCACGGCAAATACGGGCGTCGGCGGCATTGTCGGACTGTTCCATAAAGGAGCGGCGGGCGCCGTACACCGTCTGACGAACGTCTCGAACACCGGGACGCTTTCGGGAACCTCGCAGGTCGGCGGCATCGTCGCCGTCATTACGAGCCAGGCGACCGATGGCTTCGACATCACGATCACCTACCGTGAGGCGGGGCTGAAGGACGGAGCCGGGGAAGACCTCGTCGTGGGGGCTGACAATAACCGGAAAACAACAGTCATCACACACATCACCGATGACGGAAATATATGAGGAGGGGAAAGATGAAACAGAAACTGCTGGCACTGACCGTCCTCCTCTGTATGCTCCTGCCGCTCGCCCTCACCGGGTGCTCCGGCGGCGATAAACTCGAGTACGTCTCTTACGGTGAGGACATCAAGGAATTTGATACCTCTCTTTTCTACGGGAACGTAGAAACCATGCAGGGCGCCGACCCGTCGCTCATCTGGGTGCCGGAAGCGCTCGATGAGAACGGGCAGGTGAAGGAGGACACCGGGTACTATTACGCGTATATCACGGCGACCTCCACCGTCAACGCATGGCGCACGCGGGATATGACCAACTGGCAGTATCTCGGCGCCGTGTTCCGCCCCGACCTCGACACGTTCTGGGCGTACATGAACTTCTGGGCGCCCGCCGTTCACTATGATGCCGAGGACGGCGTGTACTATATGTATTACAGCGCGACGTCGAAGAGCGTCTCGGAATACAAGACGCATTACATCTCACTCGCCACCTCAACTTCTCCGATGGGGCCCTTCACCGAATGGGGCAGCATTTCGGAGCCGCTCATCGACTTCTCGAAGATGCCGAAAGATCATCCGCTCTATGAAGCGCACGGGGAAGGCACCACCTGGGCGGACGGTTATTTTGCCGCCATCGATGCCGAGCCTTTCGTGGACGTGAACGGGGATATTTACCTGCTCTTCACGCACGATAAGGGCGCGGGGTACTCTTCCAGCTCCACCTATATCATGAAGATGAAAGAATG
>SFZB01000058.1 GCA_004558975.1 bacterium | reverse complement strand
GCAGTTGGTGGTTCCTGCACCGGCGTGCCGAGTCGTCACGCCCTACGGTGGGGTGCGTTCGAGGGTCGTAGGGCACGACCACTGGGCGTGCCGACCGCGTAAGCGGCAGACGGTACGGGAAAACAGGTTTGTACGCAGTTGATAGTTCCTGCACCGGCGCGCCGAGTCGTCGCGCCCTACGGTGGGGGTGCGTTCCATATTCGTAGGGCACGACCACTGGGCGTGCCGAACGCGAAGCGGCAGATGGTACAGGGGAACGGATTTGTACACAGTCGGTAGTTCCTGCACCGGCGCGCCGGGGTCGTCGCGCCCTGCGGTGAGGGCGGGGCTTTACGCGAGAGGTTCGAAACGGGAGGCGTCGGTGTGGGGGAGGAAGCAGGCGGCGACGAAGGCGTCCATATAGCCCGGGTGGGTGGACAGCTCCATATAGGTCATGTTCCGCGCCACCTCGGATACCTTGGCATCCGCCGCCTCCGACAGGGCGATGGCGTACGCGCCCGCGAGGGACGAGTTGCCGATATAGTGGAACATCTCCTGCGGCACATTCGGGAACATGCCGATGCGGACGGCGTTTTGCATATTGATGCCGCTGCCGATGCCGCCTGCCACATAGACCGCCTCCAGAACGCTCTCGTCCATGTCCATGGCGGACAGCAGGGTGTCGATCGCGGAATAGATCGCGCCCTTGGCACGGATGAAATTCACGATATCGACTTCATTCAGCGCAACCTCTCTGCCGGTGGCGGATTCTGTGGGTGTGGCGAGGATATAACGCCCGCAGCCGTGGCGGTCATGGGCGACTCTTGCACCCTCGCGGACAAATATGCCCTTGGAATTGATGATGCCGCAGCGGAACAGCTCCGCGATCAGGTCGATGATGCCGCTGCCGCAAAGTCCGACGGGCTTTTGCCCGGCTTCGCCGATGATGCCGAGGGTCGGTTCCATCGTAGCTTCGTCGATGGCGACCGATTCGATCGCGCCGTCTGTCGCGCGCATACCGCAGGAGATGTCGCCGCCCTCAAAGGCAGGACCCGCCGAGCAGGCGCAGGAGACGAGGAAATCGCGGTTGCCGAAGACGATCTCGCCGTTTGTGCCGAGGTCGATGAACAGAGACAGCTCGTCTCTGTCCCAGAGCATCGCGGCGAAGGCACCCGCCGTGATGTCGCCGCCCACATAAGAGCCGATGTTCGGCGCGATGCGCACGGCGGCGTTCGGATGGGCGGGCAGACCGATGTCCTGCGCCTTGAGGGATTCGTAGTGGAAGAACGCGGGGATGTACGGTTCGGTGCGGACGGGGTCTGCGTCCACGCCCAGGAGCAGGTGGTTCATCGTCGTGTTGGAGGCGACTGCCATGCGGTAAATGCGCGTCGCGGGGACGCCTGCCTGCTGACACAGAGCGGCAATGAGGGGGACAAGGGTCTCTTTGATGATCGCGTCCTGCAGCTTCTTTCTGCCGCCGGTCTTGCCCTGTTCGATGATACGGTTGATGACATCCGCGCCGTAGCGGATCTGTCCGTTGCCGCCGGAGGCTTTTGCCAGCAGACGCCCGTCCTTGAGGTCGAACAGGACGGCGGAGACGGTGGTGGTGCCGATGTCGATGCCGACGCCGCAGAGGGGACGCGTGTCGTTCTGCCCGGTGATGTCATAGATCAGGAAGGAGCTGCCCTTGCGCTCGCCGATCACGCGGACGGCAAACTCGTTTTCCCGCAGCACGGAGGGCAGGCGGCGCATGGGGTAGAAGGGCAGCTCGATCTCCGCGCCGACCTTTTCCGCAAGAGCGCGGGTCAGACGCTCGTTGTCGGGCATGGTGTCGTCGAGCGTGGGCGCGTCGAGGGTCAAATCGACTGTTTCAAAGGCGTTTTTCAGCTCGACACCCGCCCCGCGGACGCCGGAGAGGAGGTTTTCGAATATTTCGATCTCCTTGCCGCTGGAAAGGTCGGCGGTCTTCATGCGGCTGCGGTAGGCGGAGGCGATGTCGGGCACCAATACGCTCAGGTCGGACATGGGCTTGGTGCAGCAGGACAGCCGCCAGCCCTCGGTATACTCCTCGTCGGAGATGTGGGAGGTCTGCAAGCCGGAAACCTCGCCGGAAAGCAGCTTGACACGGCACTTGCCGCAGGAGCCGTTGCCGGAGCAGGGCGCGTCGATGGCGACATTCGCCTTGCGCGCGGCGTCGAGGATCGTCTCCTCCGGCGAAGCGGCGATGACGACGGTATCCTCGGAATTTTCAAAACGGAAGGTGATCTCAAACATGGTTTTTCTCTACTTTCTTGGTATTTATGAAACTGTAGGGCGGGGACATGTCCCCGCCGCGCAGGAACTATCGAGTGCGTACGGATTTATTCGTCTGTACCGTCTGCCGCTGACGCGGACGGCGGGGACATGTCCCCGCCCTACAAGGGCTGTTGCAAATCAGGACGCACCTCTGTAGGGTGGGGACATGTCCCCACCGGTGCAGGAACTTCCGGCTGCGTACAAATCTGTTCGTCTGTACCGTCTGCCGCTGACGCGGACGGCGGGGACATGTCCCCGCCCTACAAGGGCTGTTGCAAATCAGGACGCACCTTTGTAGGGTGGGGACATGTCCCCACCGGTGCAGGAACTTCCGGCTGCGTACAAATCTGTTCGTTTGTACCGTCTGCCGCTTCGCGGACGGCGGGGACATGTCCCCGCCCTACAGGGGTGCGATACAGTTGTAGCGCGCGGCATCCCTGACGCGCCTGTGGGTAGCGTTTCCATGTCATTGCGAGGAGCGCAGCGACGTGGCAATCTCGTGCAGGAACTATAGGATGCATACAAAGCTATAGCCTGAGATTGCCACAGCCAGTGTGCGCACTGGCTTCGCAATGACAAAGGGGGTGGTGGAAATCTATTGTTCCGGGACGACGGCGAAGAAGGTCAGCTCGTCGGTGCCGTTGTTTTTCATGGTATGGGTGCTGCCCTTGGGGCAATAGTGGCATTGTCCGGCGGTCAGCGTTTCGGGCTTGCCGTCGCAGGTGATGCTTGCCTCGCCCGAGAGAATAAAAATGATCTCCGAGGAGGTCTCGTGCGTGTGCATTCCGATGGACGCGCCGGGGATCAATCTGCCGCGCATGATGGTGTTTTGCCCGTCGGAGAAACGTCTTGCGGCGTATTCTTTCTCGCCGCCTTTGAAATTGAGGAAGATGGTTTCGTCCATTTTGGGAAAATCAATCAGCATTTTGAGGGTCTCCTTATTAAGATCTCCTGCGTGTTTTCGAGAGGCTGCGTTCGCCACTCTGTAGGGCGGGGACATGTCCCCGCCGCGCAGGAACTACCGAGTGCGTACAGACTTGTTCATCTGTACCGTCTGCCGCTTCGCGGACGGCGGGGACATGTCCCCGCCCTACAGGGGCTTTTCTGAAAAACGGGAGGGCGTTTGCCCTCCCGTTTGGTTGGAAAATTACATCAGCGGCTCCAAGCCGAGAACGGGATGGTTCTTTTCGGTGAGGAATTCCATCAGAGCGTCGCAATCCTCGCAGATCGTCTCGTCGGCGATCATATCCACGAAATTGTCAATGCCGTACAGCTCCTTCGCGGTCTTGTTCAGGCGCTCACCCACATCGTCCTTCAGCTCCTTCGGCATCCAGACGATTCTTTCAATACCGCCCTCGGCGGCGATGAACTTCTTCGAGGCGATGAAGTGTCTGCCGTGTCCCATGTAGCCAGGGGTCTGTACGCCGCCGCCGGTGCAGGAGGCAAGCTCGCCGAAGGTCATGCCTACCGGCGTCATGCCCTTATACTCGCGGTTGACGACGATGAAGCCGTTCGACACCGGCTCGATGCCGCAGATGCACTCGAAGCAGCCGCAGGAGGTCATGGGATCCTCCAAAATGGAATACAGGGTGACATTTTCCACCGCGCCGTGGGTGGCTTCCTTGACCATCTTGTTGACGGTCTCATAACGGCCGGTGCGCTCGTCGAGGCAGCCTTCCTTCAAAATCGGCTGGCAGGGGCCCTGGGGGTTCAGCTCGTTGGTCGCCTTGGCGTCGAGCCACGACACCGCGCCGCACAGACCGAGACGCTCCGGCGTGACCACGCAGCAGTGGGCGGGGGCGAAGGACTGGCAGAGGATGCAGGTGTAGTAGCGATCCACCGATTCGTCGGTCATGGAGGACAGACGGTCGTCACGGGCGTTATAACGCGGCATTGCGACCTCGTCGCGGAATTTTTCGGCTTCCGCCTGATCGGTGATCAGGGTGACCTGGCACTTATCGACAACGGCGTCAAATTCGTCCATGATCATATGATAGAGGACTTCCGCAAAGTGGGTCAGGCGCAGACCCTTTTCAAAGGCATCGTTCGACACGCGGACGCGCACCTGATTGCGCTGACCGGTGTGCATGACACCCTCCATGTAGTTGAACCACGCGTGAATTTTCCGCTCAATGACGGATTCGAAGTCCGCCTGCATCTTCGCGCCGGAGACTTCGACCTTGGTCGCGAGGGCGAGGTTCTTTTCTCCTCCGTCGAGGTCGGGACCGACGATGGTGATCTTGTGATCCTCCACATTGTCTGCCATCATGACCAGCTCTGCCGTGGCGTTCTTGCCTGACCAGAACTCGTTATGCATATCCGCTTTACGGATGATCTCGCCCTCGAACGCGGCGGCGAACGCCACGGGGATGGGCAGCTCCTTGGATTTGATCTTGATATTGCGCAGCTCCAGAGAGCGCTTGACGGTGAGGCTGTGGTCGCAGACGGATTCCAGCGCGCCGGGCACCTGATTCTCCGCGAGGTCGATATCCACGACGACGGGGAAGCCGAGGGCGATCGCGCCCGCGCCTGCCGAGACAACCACCGCGTCGATTGCGCCGAAGGTGTTGACAAAGGCGGGAACTCTGTCCTTGGTGTAGGTGAGCAAGCCGCCGAGGTCGCCGGGCTGGACGTTGCCGAAGATCAGCGCCGCACGGATGGCGACGGTGACGACATGGATGACGGAGGTGACAGCGTGACCCAGCGGGACGACGCGGAATTCCAGACCCATCTTAACGCCGCCCTCGGCGCACTGCTCAATGACATCGCCGACCATGAAGGTCATGATACCCTTGGACTGATAATCCTTGACGACCTTCACGACATCGGCGGGATCGTCCGCCTTGCCGAGCACCACGGCGACGCCGGGAATATCCCCCGTGACCAGCGGGACACCGAGGGAACGGATGATGGGGTCGGGGACGAAGCCAATGCCGGAGTCATTTTCATAGGGGTTGCCGCCCTCGACATACTTCAAGCCCTCGAGGATCTCCGCGCCGACGGCGGTGGCAAGACCGGCGTTGAGCGCCTGCCCGAGATCCTCCTGATTGGTGATGAGGCTCTTGAGCACGCCGACGCAGGCGGGCAGATCGCCCAGCTTGGTGACCTTCACGCCGGTGGCGGCATAGATGGTGGGGAAGAAATACGCAGTGTCGGGGAACGCGACGGGCTTGTCAGCACCGTACTTCGCGATGGCGTCATTGACTGCGCCCTCGGTCAACCCGGCGACGGCATTCGAGCCGCCATAGATGAGATCGGTTAATACACTCATGGTTTTTCCTCCTATATTGATTCAAATTGGTTACTGAAATTTGGGCTAAGGACGATTGGGGCGATTCGGGCTAAGGACTAAGGGCTAAGGGTGAATGACTGAGGTGTGCTTCGCACGGATTGAAAAGGAATAGGCTCCTTGGTCTTCCACCATTCACTTTTCGTTCTTGACCTAACAGGTAGTTTCTGCTTTTGGCTAAGGGCTTTTGGGGCTAAGGGCTAAGGACTAAGAGTGAATGACTGTGGTGTGCTTCGCACGATTAAAAAAGGATCGACTGCCCACTTTGTCATTGCCATGAAACCCTTTG
>SFZB01000057.1 GCA_004558975.1 bacterium | reverse complement strand
GGTTTCTCTTCAACCACTGCCTCTTCCATCGGGATCAGCGTCTCGGTGGGAGCGGCGGCCTCGGCGCCTTCGGCGGCGGCGTTCTTGCGGAACACACTGGCATTGAAGATTGCGACACGGATCGCCGTGTACTCTTCGATCGGCATCGGTCCCTCTTCGGTCTCAATGTAAACCTCTGCGCGGCCGATATGTTTCTGCACACTCTCGACACCGTTACGGCAACCGTCTTTGGTGGTATACTGCTGAGACGAGATGGTCTGTTTCCCGTTCTTTGCACGGAAGCGGAACACATACGAATCGTCGCCGTGGAAAATCTCGAACTTCGGGTTCGGCTGTTTTTCCACCGGCTCCACGGTGTTATCCTGCACAGGCACGTTGCAGGCGTACTCTTTCAGAGAACGGATGGAACGCTTGACACTGTCCAGCGTGGAATACGTCGGCGAATCGGCAATCGACGAGAAGTTGGCGGCAAGCAGTTCAAAGCGGAAAGTCTTACCGTCCTGATAAATCATGAATCTGCCGGGGCGCGTCGACTTTTCTTCCTCCGGGACTTCCTCATCATCCGGGTTCATGATCGTGGGATCCTGCGCGTCCGCGAGGGTCTTATCGTCCATGTCGGCATATTCTTTCAGACTGACGACGCCTTCGGCGGTCTCAATGCAGATTGCGGCATCCTGCACGTGATTCTGCACGCTGACGACACCGTTCTTACAGCCCTCTTTCGAGGTGTAGACCTGCGAGGAAATGGTCATTTTACCGTTCCCGGCGCGGAAGCGGAAGAAGTAATACTCACCATTTCGGAACACCTCGAACTTCGGGTTCGGGTATTTGATCTGTTCCTCCACGGTGTTATCCTGCACGGGGACGCTGTGTGCGTTCTCCATAATGGAGCGGATCGAACGCTTCGCGCTGTCCAGAGTGGTGTAAACAGGAGACTCGGCGATGGCGGAATAGTTGCTCGCCTGCAACTCAAACATATACCCGTCGCCGACCTTCTTGATGACGAATCTACCGGTGCGTGCCATATCGTACCTCCAAAGCGGATTTCGACCCGTGCCGACGCCCGACGTCCCGCACGAAGCCGTGAACGCATGCGTACCTGCGCACGCATGAATCCATGATTACAAATGCATTGTAACATAAGGTCCATCTTTTTGCAAGCGGTTTTGCAGATTTTTCGCAAAAAGATGAAACCACAGGGTGCAGGCTTGTCTCACGGCTCCGCCCGGTGGGCACGGACGCCGCTTCAAACCGATGCTGCAAAGTTGCCCCGCCGATGCGGTAAAAAAGCCTTGACAGCGGCGGTGGCGTGTGTTACAATACACGCATGAGCAGCGGTTCCGCACGGCACACAGTCGTGCGACGTTTTCTCCCTTTCCGCTGGTGTGGCGCAATGGCAGCGCAACTGATTTGTAATCAGTCGGTTGTAGGTTCGACTCCTATCACCAGCTCCAAAAGGCGTGCAATCCCGCACGCCTTTTTATTTGTTTTTTTGTAAAAAAACCGCACCGTCCGAAAGGCTTCGGACGGTGCGGTTTCTTTTTTGATTTCTCCGCGTGGCGCCCGGTTATCCGCGCAACTCCCTGTCGCGACGCACGACCGCTTCAAACGCGTGCGTCAGCGTCTCGTCAAAGCCCTCCGCGTCCAATGTGCGTATGCCCTCGATCGTCGTGCCGCCGGGGGAACAGACCATTTTGACCAGCGTCCCCGGGTCAATGCCGGACTCCGCCGCCATTTTGGCGCTGCCGAGCGCGGCGGCGCAGGACACGGCGAGCGCCGTCTCCGGGTCGAACCCCTCCGCCACCGCCGCGCGGGCGATGACGTCGATATAACGGTAGGCAAACGCCACGGAGGAGCCGGACAGCGCCGTGAAGGCGGAAAACAGTTCTTCCGCGATGGCAAACGTCTCGCCGACGGTATCGAAAACGGCGCGGACGGCGGCGACGTGTTCCGCCGTCGCATATCTGCCTCCCGTCACGGCGATGGCGGCGTAACCGACCATCGCGTTGATATTCGGCATGACGCGCACGATCGGCGTGCCCGACGGAAAATACCCCTCGTAGAAAGCGGTGTCTTTCCCTGCCGCGATGGAAACGATGAGCATCCCCTGCCGCGCCCCCGCGGCAATCGTCGGGAGGAGCCCCGGCAGTACCTGCGGTTTGACCGCGAGCACGACGGTCTGCGCTCGTGCCATGACCTCTTCGGCGGAGACAACCTGCACACCGTATGTCTCTGCGACCTCCGCCGCGCGGGCGGCATCCGGCTCCGCCCCGAGAATCACGGCGTCACGGAAGGTGCCCGAGCGGCGCATGCCGCCGATGATCGCCCTCGCCATATGACCGAGCCCGATAAATCCGTATGTCATGTGGGACTCCTTTCACCGCACCTGTCCGGTGCCGTGTACAATATATTTCATGGAAGTCAGTTCCTCGAGCCCGAGAGGACCGCGGGCATGGAGCTTCTGGGTCGAGATACCGATCTCGGCACCCAGCCCGAACTCACCCCCGTCCGTGAAACGGGTCGACGCATTGTGGTACACGGCGGCGGCGTCCACGCGGGCGAGGAAGCGCTCCGCGGTGACGGGATTGTCCGTCACGATGCACTCGCTGTGCCCCGTGCCGTAGCGTGCGATGAAATCAATCGCCTCATCGACGCCGGAAACAATATGCACCGCCATGATATAGTCATTGTATTCCCGCCCCCAGTCGCTGTCCGTCGCGGGCAGAGCGTTCGGCAGGAACGCGCACGCCTCGGCGTCCGCGCGGAGTTCCACCTGCTTTTCCGCCAGTCTTGCGGCGATGACAGGGAGTGCTTCGGCGGCGATCGCACGGTCGACGAGCAGACATTCCGCCGCGTTGCAGACCGAGGGACGACTGGTCTTGGCGTTGAAAACGATCTCTGCCGCCATGGGCACGTCCGCATCTCGATCCACATAGATATGACAGGTGCCTGCGCCCGTCTCGATAACGGGGACGGTGGCGTTCTCCACCACGGCACGAATCAGCCCGGCGCCGCCGCGGGGGATCAGCAGATCCACATAGCCGTTCAAGCGCATGAGCGCCTGCGTCACGGCGCGGTCGGTGTCCTCTATGAGCGTCACGGTATCCTCGGGGAGCCCCACTCCACGGAGCGCTCCGCGCATCGCGCGCACGATTGCCGTATTGGAATGAATGGCTTCCCGCCCGCCGCGCAGGATCACGGCATTCCCGCTCTTCAGACAGAGCGCCGCGCTGTCGGCGGTAACGTTCGGGCGCGCCTCGTAAATGACCGCGATCACGCCGATCGGCACCGCAACCTTTGTCAGGTGCAGTCCGTTCGGGCGCACGGTGTCGGAGAGCACCCGCCCCACGGGATCGGGGAGCGCGGCGACCTGCCGCATCTCCTCCGCCATACCGTCGATGCGCTCCGGTGAGAGCGAAAGCCGGTCGAGGAACGCGCGGGTCATCCCGCTGTTTTCCCCTGCCGTAACGTCCTCACGATTCGCCGCAAGAATCTCCTCGCGCGCGCCAACCAGCGCATCCGCTATCGCCAGAAGCGCGCGGTTTTTCGTTTCGGTATCGGCGCACATGAGCACCCGGGCGGCGCTCTTCGCCGCCGCGCCGATTGTTTCGAGTTCGGTCATGAAAACTCCTTTCCGAGCGTGACCCAATCGTCACGGTGAATGGCTTCTCCGTGGGCACCGGGCGTGCCCGCGAGATGCAGCAGTTCCTCCCGGTCGTACCGCACGATGCCGCGCCCGATCGGTGTCTCGGCGCCGAGTGACAGCACTTCCACGACGTCCCCGGGACGGAAATCGCCCTCCGCGCGTACCACACCGGGCGGGAGCAGACTTTTCTTTTTATCGAGGAGTGCCCCGACGGCGCCCGCGTCAATCCACAATCTGCCTTTCGGTTTCGCGTAGAAAGCAAGCCATTGTCGACGGGTCGGCATCGTGCGATGCACGGCGAAGCGCGTCGAGCGCACCTCCCCCGCGACGGCGCGGCGCAACACATCCGGCTCCGCCGACGAGCAGATCAGCACTTCCACACCGGCGTCCGTCGCCAGAGCGGCACCGCGCAGTTTGGTCTGCATCCCGCCCGTGCCGACGCTCGAACCGGCGCCGCCGGCGAGCGCGTACACCTCTTCGCTGATTTCGGGCACCAGATCAATATGTTTCGCCGCGGGATCCCTCGACGGATCGGCGGTATAGAGCCCGTCAATGTCCGTCAGGAGGATCAGAAGGTCGGCGTGCACCATCGCCGCCACCTGTGCGGAAAGTGTATCGTTATCGCCGATCTTGATCTCCTCGACGGCGACGGTATCGTTTTCATTGATGATCGGGACGGCACCGCGGTCGAGAAGCACGCCGAGGGCGGCATAGGCGTTTTTGAAGCGACGGTTGTCCGCAAAGTCCTCCCGCGTGAGCAACAGCTGACCCGTGTGCAGTCCGCGCACGAGAAAACAGCGGTTATATTCCTCCATGAGCAACCCCTGCCCGACGGCGGCGGATGCCTGCTTATCGGCGATGCGCTGCGGTTTCTGTGCGAATCCGAGGCAGCGGAACCCGGCGGCAATCGCGCCGGAGGAAACAAGGATCACGCGGTCGCCTCCCTCCACAAGATCCGCAATCTGTCCCGCGAGAGACGCGACGCGGGCGGGATCCAGATCCCCCGCAGGCCCCGTCAGAGACGAGGAGCCGACTTTCACCACAATCAGGCGATTTGTACCGTTACGCATGGGTACCTCACATTTTCTTAAAAAGATTGCTCAAATTGTAGCACACAAACCGGGAGAATGCAAGAAACATTCGGGGAACGACGCAAACCGCAAAAAAACTCCCGCCGAAGCGGGAGTCAAACGGCAGAACGCCGTTTTGTTGTACGCGGCGTGAAAATGCGCTTCACAGCGCGCGTGAGAAAAAGCTCGGCGGGCGCTCAAAAAAGTCGGTTACGCGAAAAGCCCTGTCTCGCGTCTCTGCCGCTCCGCGAGAACGTAAGCGGCAAGGTCGTCCAGCGTGCCGATGACGGACACGACCGCCTCGGCGAGGGCGAGCAGTACCGCGTCGCGGTCGAAACCGAGGGGCGAGAGACAGGTGCCGTCGAAACCGACACCCTCACAGCGGTAACTCTCGCCGCCGGAGACAATACGGACGGCGTTGCGTGCACGGACGCAGGCAGCCGGAATCGTCACGGTATCCGCCGCGGCAGTAAACGCCTTCCCGTTCCAGAACACGGTCGCGCCCGCCGGCACGGCAATCTTCACGTCAGCCGGTGCGCGCATGGGAGCACGTGAACGAAGGACTCCGATCCCCCGCTGCAGAAGAAGGTACTCAAGCATTCGTATCACCTCCTTTGAGATAGGCGGTGACAGGTGCCGGGATCTCACGGAACGCGGCGGGGTCAAGATCGAGAAGTTTCCGGTACCACGACAGCACGGCGCCCCGTGTTTCGGGCGTCTCCTCGTCGATACCGTACAGAACGTTCTGCTTGTAGACATCGAACGCGGCGAGCAGTTCCCGCCGGTAGCCGCGGCGTGCGGTAAGGGATTCTTTTGTCTCACCGAGCGCCGTCAGGTCGGTAGCGTGGAGAGAACGGACAGACAGAATCTTCATACGTTCTCACCTCCCGCCTTGACATAATAGTCCTGCGTAACGGTGAGCGATAGCCCCGACGGATTCCCGGTGATCGTCTCTTGACCGTCATTCCATGCCCGATAGGTTTTCGGCAGGGAGAGCGCTGTCTCGGTCGGCGCCGCGGTTCTGTAAGCGACCGTTTTCCCGTCTGCGGAGAGAATGTATTCGTCAAACTGCGCGAGTTGCTCTTCCGCGTAGGGCGTGTCCTGCGTCTCGGTCACGGTGCCGGCAATGCGTTTCCCTGCGTCGACGTCGATCATGTCCCACTTGCCGAGCGTCACCGGGGTCGTTCCCACTTGCCGAGCGTCACCGGGGTCGTGAGGGCGAAAGACGTGTCGGCGTGATAGGTTTCAAATGCGGGGAAGTTTTCCGTCAGGGCACCGGGGAGAATCATCGGGGTCTCCACATAGTTCTCAAACGCGGGATAGTCGTACCCTATCGGGACAAAGAACCGAATGTAATACTCTCCCGGTTCCGTCACCGTAAAGGTGTTCGATACCACATCGCCGAGACTTGCCCAGTCAATCTTCCCGACCGTCGCACCGCTTTTCCGGCTCTTGACAAGCCACCCTGCAAAGCGCATGGTACGGTGAGGGGCGTAAATGGTATAGGTGCCGCGCGGGAGGTAGAAATCGACGGAGACGTCCGCATTGAACGATGCCGTCGTGGGTCTGCCATTGATTGTCACCGTGCCGTCGGACGGATTCGCCACGGCGGTGATACCGTCCGCAGAAACCGTTTTATCGGCAAGGCTCGCAATCAGATTGCGCCCGGTCGAAGTGATGCCCCGGAAGCCCGCGCTCTTTATGCCCGCGTAATACGGCTCGAAAGCGGGGAGGTTCGCCGTCCTATCACCGCGCAGGAGCATCGGCGTTTCGGTGTAGTCCAATGTGCCGGCATTCCTCGGAATAAATACATACAGATGATAGCTACCCGCCGCACTCACCGTAAAACTGACCGCAGTGGTCGTACCATTCCAATTCAACTCGGCGATTGAGGTGCTCTGTGCATTTCTGACGTGCCAACCGACTTTGTCCGCTTTGTGCGGCGCATAGATCGTGTACGTCCCCACCGGCAAATAAAAGCCGGTCGTCACCGTAGCGGTTGCATATTCATTTTCTTCGGTAACGCTCCCCGTCATCTGCACCGTACCGTCGGTGGC
>SFZB01000016.1 GCA_004558975.1 bacterium | reverse complement strand
GGTTCGAGAAAACTTAACTTGGTGGAGATAACGAGACTCGAACTCGTGACCTATGCGTTGCGAACGCATCGCTCTCCCAGCTGAGCTATACCCCCGTTTGCGGAACAGTATCATTCCGCTTAACAACAGTTATTATATCAGTTTTTTCGGCTTTGTCAAGATGCACGATACAGGAAAAAACAAATTGCGACGAAAAAGCCGGGCGGACGCCCGAAAAGATGTGATCACGGGGAAACTGCTCCGTCGCGGCGGTGCCGTCAGCGCGAGAAGCCGCGAAAAAACGCGATTGACAGAAAAAGGCTGAACGTGTTACAATACTTTTGAGTATAAGAACGTCGCCGCACGATGTGCGGCGCGCCGGACAACCGAAAGGCAGGTGAACCGCTGATGGAGGACGAAAAGAAAGTGCTGCTGGAGCGAGATTTCGATGTTTTCATCGCATACCATGGCACGGAAAGCCCGCGCGGTTCCAAACCGAAAGCCCAAGAGATCTACGACCTGCTGACGGCACGAGGGATCGACTGCTTCTTCTTCCCCGTCACCAATCTCACCGGCAGTTTCTCGGACACACCCACCATCGCAAAGCACGCGAAGCTGTTTCTCCTCGTCGCCAACGGCACGATCCCCACGAACACCAGACACGAAGTCTCCGGCGTCGGACTCTATAATGAAATTCAGGCATTTTACAGCGGGCACTGCTTCCGTGAGGTCGGCGGCGGGAGCGGAAAAGCACGTGTCTACGCCTACGACGGGCTCCCTGCCGACCGTGCCGACGATCTGCATATTCTCTTCTCCGGCGTTGCCCATTTCGTCGAGGGCGCCGCCGCCGATCCGCTCGGGGATCTCGTCCGCTGGGTGGAGCGTTCGCTCGCCCTGCCCGACCATCCCGCAGACCCGGTAACACCTGTGTCTGCCCCTCCCCCCGCCCGGCTCCCGGAGCGCGCCTTCGAGGGCATCTGGATCCTGTCGGGCGACTTCTCCTCTTTTCAGGGAGATTCCAAGAAACGATACATGAGTTCCGGCAGACTGATTCTGACCTGGGATTCCTCTTGCTACAAAGCCATTTACTGCTACAGCGTCTCGCGTGAGTTTGACGATCAGCCGCGTGTCACCTCCATCTGCGAGGGCATTTCCTCGTTCGAGGACGGAGAAAACGGTCAGGAGCTCGTCATTACCTGTGATATTCTTTCCCGCACATCGGTCAAAAAAATGTCCAACAGCAACCGACATTTTCAGCTCCGCCTCACCCCGAAAGGCAACGTCACCGATCGGGTGAACACCATGACCTCAATCTTCAGGACGAAAAACACGGAAGGAGTACTGACATTTACGAGGAGTAGATGACACCGACACCATGTACAGTAAAACATACGACCGTCACGCCATTCGCCGGGAAAACCCCGACTTCGTATCGCTGATAAAGCCCTATCTGCGCCCGGATATGCGTCTGCTCGACCTCGGTTCCGGCACCTGCCGCAAAACGCTGTGTCTCTCCCCGCTCGTTGCCGACATCGACGCGATCGACCGCAGCCCCGCCATGCTCCGCGAAGCACGGCGAAATATCCGTCGGGCGGGCGCCCGCAACATCCGCCTGTTCCTCGGCGATAATCTGAACACGCCGTTCCCCTCCCGCACCTACGACGTCATCACGACGGCGCTTTCCCATTTTTCTGCAGCAGAGGCACACCGCCTCCTGAAAACGAGCGGGCTCTTTTTCATCGAGACGCTGGACCCGGAAGATAAAGACGCGGTCAAGCGCGCATTCGGCCGTGATGCGCTCGGCTGGCGCGGATACCTCACGGAATGGTCTTCCGACGAGCGTCTCCGTTATTTACAAAACGCCTTGGCGCCGTTCTTTACCATGATGGAGATACAGCGCACCGAAAAGGAAACGACCCTCACGGCGCAAGGCTTTCGCGCGCTCCTGCAAGTGACGCCCACGGTGCGTGATTTCTCCCCGCGGCGCGACCGGGAGACGCTCCGGCGCCTGACCGAAAACGGCTCTGTCACCTTTACGGAAAAACGGATCATGATTGTTGCAAAAGCCAAAGAGACGATTGGAGACCTGCCATGAGAACAAACGGTATCGACTCACAGCACAACACCATGCGCACGGCGGTCCTCACCGCGTATCCCCGTATTTTCACGGACATCGAACGCGCCGCGGATGTCTTTTTTGCGGCGGCAAGACGCGCCGTTTCCTACGGTTTCACGTTTGAGCCCTCCCTGTTCGTCCCGAACATGGCGATCGAACTGGAAGCACGGCACAAATCGCTCTCCCGCCGTCTTGCGGCGCTTGTTGACGCCTCGACTCTGGTCGTGGAGCTCGGCGCCGGGCTTTCCACCCGTCGCACGGAATTTCCCGCTGTCGCGTACCGGGAACTGGATTTCCCCACCATGGTGCGTTTCAAAGCGGATATTTACACCGACATCGGGTGTGAAACTGCGGCGCAAGACCTCGTCGGGGTCGACCTCTCCGCGCCCGGTGCTCTCGCATCCGCCATCGCCGATTGGGACCTTTCCCCCTACCGCCGCATCGTCGTACTTTCGGAAGGGTTATTCTGGTATCTCAAGCGCAAAGACATCGCCGATATGATTCGCTGCTTTGAAAATGCCTTTGCGGGGACGGAATGGATGTGGCTGACGGCGGACTGCCCGGTGGAAGAGCGCGTCGATACGGAATACCGAAGCGTGATTGCCGATTCTTCCGGCAGGAGCCCGGTGGAGCCTTTCGCGGATTATACCGACTTTGCAGCATTCCTGCACGAACACGGATTCACCGTCCAACGCTCGAGAATGACGGAAACGGTCTCCCCGCGCGAACTATATGCCGCCACATTCTTCTCCGTCGACGAGGCGGAAACGCGGGAGCGCATGGAAAGTTATACGGATATTGCCCTCCTGACGCGCGCCTGAAAGGCACCGCTGTTCTTGCGGTAACCCCTCAACAGAAAGCCCCCGTTCTGTCCCGGAACGGGGGCTTTTTCATATCTGTCCTGCGGAGGCACGGCTCACGGAGAACAGTTTTTTCCTCATCATTGACCTTCGGCACGGACGCGACGGACGGCGTCCGGGAGGGCGGCGACGGTATCGGAAGCGATCATGGTGATATCCGTTCCTCTTCCCTCGGCGATCTCCCCGGCAATCCCGGCGAGCGTCGCCCCCGCCGCCACCGTCTCGGGCGTCAGCGGCAAGTATCCGAGGAGCCCTGTCAGGATCCCGGAGAGCACGTCACCGCTCCCTGCGGTCGCCATACCGGCGCCGCCGCGGTCGACCGTATAGGTTTCGTGACCGTCCGTCACCACCGTCTGATGCCCTTTCAGAAGTATGGTACAGCCATACTCCGCGGCAAACGCCTCGGCGAGCGGCACGGGTTCCGCCGTGACCCTCTCCACCGGGAGCCCGGTGAGCCGGGAGAACTCTCCCGGGTGCGGCGTCAGGAGAACGGATGCCCGCGCATCCGAGAGGAGCCGTAAGTCCCGGCTCAACGCCGTGATGCCGCCCGCGTCGACGAGGAGCGACAGCCCCGCTTGCGCGAAGAGATATGTTAGGTAGGCGCGATACGCATCGTCACACCTCCCCGTATCCCAGCCCATGCCGACCCCGACGGCGCGAAGCCCGCGGGTAAAATCCTCTGCCGCCCCCGCGTCATACCGGAGCGCTCCGTCCGCCCCGATGGGCATCGGGCAGAGTGTACTCTCGAGCAGATACGGGAGCACCCCGGCGACAATGCTCTCGGGGACGGCAAGACGCGCGATGCCGCAACCCGCGCGGAGCGCGGCGCAGGCGAGGTTCGCAAGCTTGGCGGCACCGCTGTACGCGACACACCCGCCGAAAAGCCCGACCGTGCCGAACATCCCCTTATGACAGTCCCTCGGACGTGCGGCAAAAATCTCTGCCAGCCGTGCCGGGGTCAGCATTCTCTCCGTTGCCATGGGTGTGCCTCCCGCTTTCCGTTCATACGTTGTTACCCCGATTGTACCACAACGCACCGCCCGATGCAAGCGACTGTACGGGGATCGTTATCTCGGGCACTGCCCCCCGCATGTGTAACGGCGCAAGAACATTTTTGGACGAAATATGGGGAACCGATTGACACATTTTTCCCCGATTGCTATAATGAACATGGTGACCGCGAAAGCGGAAATAACCATCATGAAAGGAATTTGACCATGAAAAAATTTGCTCAGCTCATTTCTCTTGCTCTTGTCGCCGTCATGTGTGTGGCGCTCCTCGCCTCCTGTGCACCGGCATCCGACCCCGCCAAGGCAGAAAAGGCACTTAAAGACGCCGGCTACACGACCGTCAAAGACACGACCATCACCCCCGCCGCTTACAAACTTCTGACCGGCAAAAACGTTAATACCGTCCTGACCGGCACCAAGACCGACGATGATAAGAATGTACAGCACATCACGATCGTGTACTTCGACAAAGCCGAAGATGCCAAGACTGCTTACGAGAAACTCGCCGATGAGTCCGACAAGGAAAAGAAAGACGAGTCCGACTGGGTTTTCGCAAAATCCGGCACGATGGTCTACTGGGGCACCAAGACCGCTGTCAAGGACGCAAGATAACATAACCCGATACATCGAAAAGACGGCACCCGTTCGGGTGCCGTCTTTTTTGGTTGCGGTCGTTTTTTGTGGCGGCATCACGGGAGCGACCTCCCGTGATGTCCGTTTTTCGTTTGAACCGATGCCGTTTTACTTGTTCTGAGCCGCCGCAATCTTCTCGAGCAGTTCGGTCTGACGGCGCACGTTCTCATAGAACTGACGCTCGGTCTCTGCACGCTCTGCCGCTGCCTGGGCTTCCGCCGCCGCCTTCTCGGCAGCAGCCGCTTTTTCTTCCGCCTCTTTCCGCTCTGCCTCTGCCTTTTCCTCGGCGAGCTTCGCGGCGTTCACGGTCTCCGTAAACTTCTTATGTGCCTTGGTCGCGACACGCAGAATGATGAACAGACACATCGCGATGATCAGGAAATTGAGGATCGCGTTGATGAACGCACCCCAGTCAATGTAAATGGAGTTCACAAGGTCGACCGTCCCGTCCTCCAGCGTCACACGCTTGAGGAACGTATAGACCTCCGAGAGCGAATTCTGCCCGAGGATCAGGGCGAGAATCCAGTTGACAATCGGCTTGATGATCTGGTTGCTGAGCGCCGTCACGATCGCGGTGAACGCGCTCGCGACGATGACGCCAATCGCCATGTCCACGACGTTCCCGCGGGTGATGAACTTCTTGAAGTCGCCCCAGAAACTCTCTGCCTGCTTTTTGCGTTTTTCTCTCTTTGCTTTTTTGACACGTTTTTCGCCCTCGGCGATTCTCTCCGCGAGGACTGCTTCGTCTTCCCGACTCATGATTTTCCTCCTAAATTGACGGGCAAGCCCGTTTTCTCCCTTATTATAATAATCACACGCCTGCGTGTCAAGGCTGAACTGACCGAAAATCGCCCGTCGTTCTCCCGTCGGACATAAAAAATTCCAAAACCCCTTGACAGATGATTTGCAACGTGGTATTATGTCGTTACTTTAGCAGAATAAAGTGTTAACAATCTAAAGTGCTATACAAACCATGATTCAGGAGATATGTTATGAAAAGATGCCTCGCCGTTATGCTTTGCACGATCCTCATCGCCTCGCTGGCGCTCACCCTCACTTCCTGCGGGAAAAGCGACATGAAAGCCATCGAGAAAAAGGGCTATTTCACCTGCGGCATTACCATCTACGACCCCATGAACTATTATGACGCAGACGGGAATCTCATCGGATTCGACACCGATTTTGCGAAAGCCGTCGCCGCGGAGCTCGGGGTAGAGGTCAGATTTCAGCCCATCGACTGGGGCTCCAAGTACCTGGAGCTGAACAGCGGCTCCATCGATGCCATCTGGAACGGCTTCACTCGTGGCAACGAGTCCGACGGCACTTCCCGTGCGGACTATGTGGACTTTTCTTACGACTACCTCAACAACTCCCAGTGCGTGGTGATGAAAGCCGACAAAGCGGCGCAGTACACCTCGCTCGCTTCTCTTGCCGGACTCGCGGGCGCCGCCGAAGCGGGCTCCGCCGGAGAAGCCATCGCCAAGGAAGCCAGCTCGAACTACACGGCAGTCGGCAGTCAGCTCAAAACGCTGATGGAACTGAAAGCCGGAACGATCGATTTCGCCGTCGTGGACGTCCTGCTCGCCAATTCCCTCACGGGCAAGGGCGACTATGCGGATCTGACGCCGAACACCGCCATCACGCTGGAACCCGAGGTGTACGCCATCGGCTTCCGTAAGGGCAGCGACCTCACCGCCCGCGTTAACGCGGCGATCGTCAAGCTTTCGGAAAACGGCACCCTCGCCGCCATCGCCGAGAAGTACGGTCTTACAAACGCCCTGATCCCGAATATCGGAAAGTAAATCGCGCCATGAGCTTTGCTTCTGTCAACGCTCTGCTCTTGCAGGGTTTCGGCGTCACCTGCCTGCTCTTTCTCCTGACGCTTGTCTTTTCTCTGCCGCTCGGGCTCGTCGTGATGTTCGGCTCGATCTGCCGCTTTCGCCCCTTGCGCATCGTCACGCGCGCCTTTGTCTGGATCATCCGCGGCACGCCTCTTATGCTCCAGTTGTTTGTGGTCTTTTATGTGCCCGGTATGCTGTTTCATGTCCGTCTCTTCGGCGGGGATAACGGTCGCTTTCTCGCGGCGCTGGTGGCGTTCGTCATCAACTACGCCTGCTACTTCTCCGAGATCTACCGCGGCGGGCTCGAGAGCATTCCGCGCGGGCAGTATGAGGCGGCGCAGGTGCTCGGCATGACGCGACGTGAGACTTTCTTTCGTGTCATTCTCATGCAACTCGTCAAACGCATTCTCGCCCCGATGTCCAACGAGGTCATCACGCTGGTGAAGGACACATCGCTCGCGCGCGTGATCATCGTCGCGGAGATCTTCTATGTCAACGAGACCTTCATTCTTTCCAAAAGCATCGTCTGGCCGCTCTTCTATATCGGTGTATTCTTCCTCGTCTTTGTCGGCGCGCTGACACTACTATTCCGCTTCTTGGAAAAGAAACTCTCCTACTACAACATCTGACGGTTTCACCGTCACCGAGGTGACTATGTCTCTTTTACAGGTTACAGGGCTCGCGAAACGCTTTGGCGCGACCGAAGTGCTCCGCGGGATCGATTACAGGCAGGAGGCAGGCGAAGTCGTCTCCGTCATCGGCTCGTCCGGCGGTGGGAAAACCACCTTTCTCCGCTGTCTGAATTTTCTCGAAAAGCCGACGGAGGGCACCATCCGCATCGGCGATGCGCTCTATGACGCGGGCACGACCTACTCCGAGCGCGAGATCCGGGAGATGCGGTTGCATTTCGGGCTGGTGTTCCAGTCCTTCCACCTCTTCCCGCAGTACACCGCCCTTGAAAATGTGCGTATGCCGCTCTGGCTCCGCACGGCGGAGGCGCTGAAGCGCGAATGGCGCGGCAAAGAGCTTCGTGCACGCCTTGCGGACGCCAAAACCGCGTGTGATACCCGCGCGCGGGAGCTGCTCGCGGAAGTCGGGCTCGCGGAGCGCGCCGCGCATTACCCCTGCGAGCTTTCGGGCGGTCAGTGTCAGCGTGTGGCGATTGCCCGCGCCCTCGCGCAAAACCCGGATATTCTCTGCTTCGACGAACCGACCTCTGCCCTCGACCCCGAACTCACGGGAGAAGTCCTGCGCGTCATCCGCGCGCTCAAAGACGCGGGCAGGACGATGATCGTCGTCACGCATGAGATGGAATTTGCCCGCTGTGTCTCCGACCGGGTCGTGTTCATGGCGAACGGCGTCATCGAAGAAGAAGGCACGCCGGACGAGGTGTTCGGCGCCCCGAAGAGCCCCCTCACCCGCGCGTTTCTCGCCGCGTCTCCCGGAAGCGGAAATTCCTGATTTTCAGAACAAAACAAGACAGCCCCCGGTGCAGAACGCACCGGGGGCTGTTTATTTCCCGGGGAATGCCCGGAGGGGATCGGAAAAAGCGCATCAGACGGGCAGCCGCTCGCCCGGGTGCTCTTTCAGAAAACGCGCGATGTTCGTATTTTTGTAGAGCGGCTCCTCCGTCACTTCACGGATGACGCACACCTCGGGGGGGAGCGGTGCCGTCTCGTCCTCCGCCGAAAGTTCCACCTCAAGTACCGCCGTCGTGCTCCAGAACGGATAGACATCGATCTCGAGCGTGTGTCCCGCGTAGGGGATCCGATAGCGCGTCTTGACGACCTCGGCACTGTCCGGGCGGGCGTCCGCGAGGAGCGTGCGGTATGCCGCGAGGTCAATCTCCCGCTCGCGCTCCACCGATGTCAGGGCGGAGACCCGCTCCTTCTCCGTGTAGATATACTGCGTCTTATCGCGAGTACGGACTTCCCGCACGCGGCGGCTGCCTTTGGCGGCGGTCAGATATGTCTGCCGTATCTCCCAGACCTCCCCGCGGGAAAGAAACGCCGCGTCCGGCATACGGATCAGGTACTTTCTCTCTGTTTCGAGTCCCTGCGTGTTCATCGGATCTCGTACTCCCCTCCCGCGAGCTCGAAGGTCATGGCTGCCCCCTCACACTTGCCGCAGAGCTGCCCGGCGGTAAAGGTCACGTCGCTGATCGTGACCGTCGTGCGGGTCGGATCCGGCGCATAGTCGGTCACAAAGGGGAACCGGATGGTTGCCGTTTTGCCCTGCGGGATCCGACAGCGATAGACGAATGTGTCGCCCACGTATTTCCACGTACTCTCGATACGCCCCGACAGACTGTCAAACACGGCGGAAACGCGTTTCAGGCGCTCCTGCCCCTCGGGAATGTCCTCGGGGCGCCGCAAATCCGGCTCCGGCGCAAGAATCAGGTGCGTAAAGCCGGGCGCCTCGGGATCGGGGCGGATGCCCGCCGCCGTGGCGAACAGCCACTCGGCGACAGCGCCGTAGGCATAGTGATTGAAAGAGTTCATATTGACGTCGCCGAAACCGCGCTCCCGCGTGTAAGAGTTCCAGCGTTCCCAGATCGTCGTCGCCCCCTGCCGCACGGAGTACAGCCAGGAGGGGTCGCGCGTCTGCAAAAGCAGCGAATAGGCGAGGTCGGTGAGCCCCACCTCCGAGAGCGTCTGCAGGAGGATCCCGGTTCCGAGGAACCCGGTCGACAGTGTATAGCCGTTCTCCCGTATCTTCTGCGCGAGTGCCGTAACGGCGTTCCTGCGCGGCTCCCCGTCAAGCAGGTCAAAATGCAGCGCCAGCAGATAGGCGGTCTGCGACGTCTCGGTGAGGCGCCCCTCCCGCACATACCGGTCGGCAAACACCCCCCGCAGATGGCGGTGAAGTGCTTCATAGAAGGCGGCGCGCTGTGCGTAGAAGTCGCCTGCCTTTGCCGTGAGGATGCGGCTGTACTTCGCCATCAGGTGCGCGTCATTGGCATAGTACGCGAGCGCAATATACGGCTTTTCGGTCGGTTCGTAGGCGAGCCAGTCGCCGTAGAAGGTGCGCCCGCCGTTGTCCCCGCCGAAGCGGGCGAGGAAATCCATATACCGCTCCATGGAGGCATAATGCTCCCGCATGGTCTCGGTATCGCCGTACATACGGTACAGCACATCGGGGATGATGATGCCGGCGTCGCCCCAGCCGGCGTTGCCGCCGTTCTCGGGGCCTAGTACGTTCGGGATGACATCGCCGTAGGCGCCGTCGAGGCTTTCCTGCGAGTCGCGCGCGTCACGCAGCCACTGTTGCAGAAAAGAGCGGATATCCGCAAGATACGCGGCGGCACCCGCGAAGATCTGCGTATCGCCGCTCCACCCGAGCCGCTCGTCGCGCTGCGGGCAATCGGTCGGGATATGCAGATAATTCCCGCGACGCCCCCACTCGATGTTGGCGCACAGGCGGTTGCACTCCGCGTTGTCCGTCCGCACGTGTCCCGTCTCCGCGAGATCCGCCGTCAGCGCACAGCCGAGGACGGACAGAATTTCGGTTTTCTCCGTCACCTCGATCTCGAGATAACGGAAGCCGTAAAAGGTGTGGAGCGGCTCCAGCACTTCCCCGCTCCCTCCGGCGGCGATCAGACGGAGGAGCGCCTTGGCGGTACGATAATTGGCGAGGTACAGGCTCCCGGCAGGGCCGTCATTCCCACGATCCCGCCTACCGGAGTCGTTCAGCATCTCGGCGAAGCGGACAGTCATTTCCGTCCCCGGCGCCGCGTCCATGCGGATGCGCGGGCGCCCGACAATGTTCTGCCCGAAGTCGAGGAGCAGATGCTCGCCGGGATAGAGCGTCGCGTGTCCGGCATCGTCGCCGACGCGCTTCCATCGCGGCACGATGTGACCGAAATCGGTGCCGTCCTCCTCGATCCTGCGCCAGAGCACGGCGCTGACCGGGCGGCGCGTGAGATTCGGGAGGAGCCGTACGGGGCGGCTCCTCCTCGGCGTCACCTCACCGGGATAATCATAGCGCTCCGCCGGCGTCCATACATAAGCGTTACTTTCCGCATACGGCGGCGGCAGGCGATGGTCGATCGTCTCCCCGTCGTAAAGATCGGCGAAGAGGACAGGACCCGCGACCGTCGTCTCCCATGTCTCGTCGGTCGTGATAACCTGTGTTTTCCCGTCGGCGAACGTCAGTGTCAACTCCGCCGCAATCGCAGGTGTGCGGAGCCCGTAAACGCCGAACGAGATACGCCCGGCATAGTAGCCGGGAGACACGACAAATACAAGGGTATTCTCTGCCGCGAGGTACGGCATAAGATCATAGAAATCGCTCTCGGCGCGCACGCGATAGTCCGGCGCCCCGCCCTTGAGCTCGTCATACACCGTCCCCTCCTTCGTCGGGAGCCCGACGCGCTCGCCGTTGCAGTAGAGGTCAAAGAGCCCGAGAGAAGCTGCCTCGAGCACCGCCCGCTGCGGTTGTTCCCCGAGGCGGAAGCGGAGACGGAACGCGGGGAGCCCTGCCCCCTCCGTCGGCTCGTCGGCATAGCTGTGCCGTTTCTCCCCCCAAGGACGGCTATACGGCTGTCCCCGATAGGCAGGGCAGATGATAAACGGTGCTTTCACGGGCAGTCCCTCCTTATGATTCGAGTGCTTCGTAAACAAGTCTGCGGATCGCGGGATGGTACAGATAGTACCCGGTAACACAGCCGAGCACGTGCGTCGCGTAGAGAATCCCGATCTTACGGGTGGGGTCTATCAGGGCATAGGCATTTGCCGCGCTGTCCCAGCCGAACTCTCCTACAGACGAGGGCGACAGAGAAACTTCGGGGCGCAGGTGCGTGCGACAGCAGAGCCCGAAACCGTACCCGCCGAACCGCCCGGCGGCGAATTTGGCGAGCCCCTCCGGGCAGAGTTGGTTCTCGGCGAGCAGTTTGATGGTCTCCGGGCGGAGCACCTGGTACCCGTCTGGCGACGTGCCGCCGTTCGAAAGTGCGGCGATCAGGCGCTCATAAGAGGACGCCGTAGAGACGATCCCCGCCCCGCCGCTGTCATAGTCGTGCCCGAGACAGAAGAGACGCACGCTGTTTCTGTCTTCCGTATGGGAGGTATATGTACGTTCATCGTACCGCCAGAGCTCGGAGAGGCGCGCGAGCTGCTCTTCGGTGGGATGATAGGTCGTGTCGGTCATGCCGAGAGGCTCGAAGATCTCCTGCCGCTGATAATCGGCGAAGCGAACCCCGGTCGCCACCTCCACCACTGCGGCGAGGACGTCGTGGCAAAGGCTGTATTCATAGGAAGTACCCGGTTCAAAGAGCAACGGCTTTTCGGTAAACAACGCAACAGTGGCAACGGTATTTGAGGGGCCGCACTCGCGGACGTGATTGATGGCGGGCGTCCGCATATCGTAATCCAGCCCCCCGGACATGGAGAAAAGGTGCCGCACTGTCATTGCCTTCTCGGCGGGCGTAACACTGCCGTCCGGGCGCTTGACCATGAGATGCCGATAGGCGGGCAGATAGTCGCCGACCGGGTCGTCGAGGTGGATGAACCCGCGTTCGAGTGCGCGGAGCGCGCCGGTGCAGGTCGCCACCTTGGAGAGCGAATAGAGATAATACATATCGCGGTCGGAGGCGGGACGCGTTTTTGCCTCGTCGGCATAGCCGTAGATGCCGCGATAGACGGGTCTGCCCTCCACTATGACCGTCAGGTCACAGGCAGGGATCCCCCGGGATTCCATCTGCGAAAGAAATGTGTCGAGTTTTGAAAAATCCATGGTACACCTCACCAAAGTTTGAATTGACCGCCGCTGTAGTACCAGTACCGCCCGGTATCCGTCGGACGGCGGTCGCTGTAGAGATAAAGAACAGAGGTCATGGCGGAGTTGCCGCTCCCGACCCTGACCTCGCCGAACGCCGTGGCGTCCCCGCGGAAGAAGGCATACGCGAGCGCGGCGCAACCGTAGAAGGCGCCGTCACCCACCTCGCGGAGCGCGGAGCCGAGATACAACTGCCTGATGCCGGAACAGCCGGAAAAGGCGTAGGCGCCAACCTCGGTCAGCTTGTCCGGGAAGGAAAAGGAGGTCAGCCCCGTACAGCCGGCGAACGCGCGCCCTCCGACGGTCACGACCGTAGCGGGCAGACGCACGGAAGTCAGATCCGCTTCGTTCTCGAAAGCGTTCGCGGCAACCCCGACGACCCGTTTGCCCTCCGGGGAGACTGCCGGAACGATGAGCTCCGTCGCGGTCGCGCTGCCGCGCCCCACAAGGGCACAGGTATCGGCATCCAAGGCTTCAAAACGGAGCCCCTCCGTATAGGTCACGCCGGGCTCGTCCGCCCCGCCGCCGCAAGCGACGCACGTCAACATAAGAAGCAGCACACACAGGGCAACGGAAAGATACCGTATTTTTTTCATGGTTGTCCTCCCCCGCCCGGTTTGCCGGGAACGGTCTTTTGAACATCTACTTGTTTTGTATTGTATCACACGCGCGCGCGCATTACAATCACCGCCCGCACTTTTTTAGCGCTGCGTGGCAGGCATCAACGCATAAGAAAAGCGGCGTTGCGCCCGAAAAATCGGGCGCAGCGCCGTTAATATCTCTGTCGGCGGCACACACAGTCTGCACGATTTGCAAAACCGCCCGCACAATCCGCAAAAGTTCGGCAGGTGAAAAAAGTGCCTCGCGGATAACGGCGGCATTTACTTGCGCCGACGGCGACGGATGGCGGGCCACAGAACAATGATGGTCTGCCCGGGGATCCCGATGAGGAATACCATCCAGATGGAACGGACGGGGAGCAAAAACGTAAACGATAGGAATACCGAGAGGATTGTTCCCCACAGCAGAACCGAGAGGAAAATATAGTGCGGGATCAGGTGCCCCCATACGCAACTCAGAATGAAAATGACCAAGGCAGAGAGCGGGATTGCGTAGATAAAGAGCAACCACGCATCGTCGAAAGCCGGCGCCACGATGGACAGGATGACGAACGCCACAGTCGCGATCAGCCAGACGAGCAGAGCGGCGAGGACGGTGATGATCGCACGACGTCGCGGCATACGCTGGATCGGTTCCTCCGTCGGCTCCGTGTGCGGCGTCAGCAGGTCGTCGACCGTCACGCCGAACTCTTCCGCCACCCGAGTCAGCACCCAGATGTCCGGCACGGCGTCTCCGCACTCCCATTTGGAGACCGCTTTGTCCGTATAGCCGAGTTTTTCGGCAAGCTGTGTCTGCGTCATACCGGCGCGGCGCCGCAGGCGTACGAGGTTCACCCCGATGAGGGTCTTCAGTTCTTCCATCGTCCGTGCCATAGCCGTCTCCTTTCTCAGGTGGTTTTGCCGCGGTTCCGGACTGCCCGACCGTGATCTGCGGAGCAAACCGACCGCACGTTTAATTTTTCCTATCTTACCATACAATTCTTGCCTTGTCAACCGCGCGGAGCCACGTTTTTGCACGTTTTTTGTCACTCTCCGCACATTCGACCCCGTCTCTCCGCATATTCGACTTGCCTTTTTTTCGTTCTACCTCCCTCTCTGCGGCTTCTCCCGCCGTCCCCGACCTTTCGGGTGACTCCCGCGCCCCTGACGCATAAAATAGCCTTGACAGGTGAAAAGTCAGGTACGGTCACCGACGGATTCGCGCACGATGTCCCCCGACGGGCACCGACCGTTCTGCTACAGCGAAACACAAGTCTGCTTGCGGCATAAATAAAGCACTATCCTGCTTGCGGCATCATTACCGAATGGATTATGTGATAAAAAGGAGCACCCGAGTCATGGAACGTACACCGCTCGCCATGCGAACCCTCCCCGCCTACTCGCGGGCGGAAGAAAAATTCAATATGATCTCTCACATCGTGGGCGGTGGCTTTTCCATCGTCGCGACGGTTCTTTGCATCGTATTTGCCGCGCTCCGCAGTGACGCCTACGCGGTCGTGAGCGCCGCCGTTTACGGCGTCTCCATGATCACGCTCTACGCCATGTCGAGCATCTATCACGGGCTCCCCGCGCGCCTGCTCGGCAAGCGGGTTCTGCAGGTCATGGATCACTGCGCCGTATTTTTTCTCATCGCAGGTTCCTATACGCCCTACTGCCTCTGCACGCTCCGCCGCGTCTCCGGGGCGCTCGGCTGGACGTACTTCGGCATCGTCTGGGGGCTCACCGCCCTCGCCATCACCCTCAACGCGATAGACCTCAAGCGCTACGAGGTTTTCTCCAACATCTGCACGATTCTCCTCGGCTGGTGCATCATCGTGCAGGCGCCCGTCGTCATTCGGGAGATCGGGCAGGTGGGCTTTTTCCTGCTCCTCTCCGGGGGGCTCGCCTATACCGCCGGTGCCGTCCTCTACGTCCTCGGCGCGCGGCGCCGCGGATTTCACGCCGTGTTCCATCTGTTCGTCCTCGTCGGCTCCTTCCTGCAATTTCTCTCGATCTTCTTCTTTGTGCTCTGACGCCCGGCGGGCTCTCCGCCAAAGCCGCCCCTTCTCCGCCGCTCCTTCTCCGCCGCCCTTTGCTAGCGCCGCCGCCCGCGGCGCTTTTTGCTAAGTTAGACTTGCAATTTTCTAATTCCTATGTTATTATAGGGATATCAAATGATTCGGAGGGATCCGCTATGATGATCTCCACGAAGGGGCGCTACGCGCTCCTGGTGCTGACCGACCTTGCCCAGCATGAGAACCAGGGGAACATTTCCCTCAAAGCCATCGCCGAGCGTCAGCACGTCTCTATGAAGTATCTTGAAATGATCGTCTCGCTTTTGCGTGAGGGCGGACTTGTCACGTCCTGTCGCGGGAAAGAGGGAGGCTACCGCCTCGCTCGCCCGGCGGCCGATATCCGCGTCAGCGAGATCATCCGTGTGACAGAAGGGTCGCTCGCCATGATGGCGTGCCCCGACTGCGGCACGGAGGGCGTCACCTGCGAGAGGGCGGATATGTGCCTGACTCTGCCGATGTGGCAGCGGCTCGAGGGCATCATCGACGACTACCTCTCGAAGATCTCCATTCACGACCTGATTACGGGGCATATTCCCCCGGCGTAAGCGAGGACTTTCATGAACAAGACTGACATACTGCAATCGCTCGAGGCGCTCGACCGAGACAGCCGCCTGACCACTCCCGCCCCCGGCGCCCCCGCACCCGATCGAAAAACCGTCATCGGAGTGATCAAGGATCTGCAGGCGCTTCTTTTCCCCGGCTACTACCGATGCGAGAGGGCGCTTTCCCCGGCGGAGCTCCTTACCCGCGTCGAGACGCGCCTCGGCGGGGAGATTGCCGCCGCCCTGTGCTTTCGCGGCGAGGGGGGCGACCCCATCGCGCTGACCGACGCGTTTCTCTCCGCCCTCCCGACCATCAAGGAACTGCTCCTGAAGGACATCGAGGCGCTCTACCTCGGCGACCCTGCGGCGAAGTGCCGCGAGGAGGTCCTGCTCTGCTACCCCGGCTTTTACGCCATTTCCATTTACCGCATGGCGCATGAGCTGTACCGGCTCGGCGTGCCGCTCCTGCCGCGCATCATGACCGAGTATGCCCACGAAAAGACGGGCATCGACATTCACGCGGGCGCCACGATCGGCGAATACTTCTTCATTGACCACGGCACCGGCATCGTCATCGGCGAGACGACCGTCATCGGGCATCATGTCAAACTCTATCAGGGCGTGACCCTCGGCGCGAAGAGCTTCGAGACGGACGAGAACGGCAACCCCGTGAAGAACATCAAGCGCCACCCCAACATCGGCAACCATGTCGTGATTTACGCCGGCGCGACCATTCTCGGCGGCTCGACCACAGTCGGCGACGGCGTGACCGTCGGCGGGAACGTCTGGCTCACCCACTCCGTCGAGCCGGGTACGACCGTCGTCTACCGCGAGAAGTAACGGCAGGTGAGAGCCGTCCCCCTCGGAAACGCAAAAATTCCGATCATCTATCATCTCATCAGGCGCCGCATTTCCCACGCTCCCCGAAACGGGGAGCGTTTTTTCGTCCGTGCTTTGCCGTGTGTTCGTCCCCCGGTTTTGCCATATATTTGTCCTTTTTTCTCCCGCCTGTTCTCTTGCCCCTGCTGTCTTTTGCGGCTTTCTCCCGGTTCTGCTCCTGCGCACGCGTGCGTGCATAAAAATCTTCATAAAAATATCATAAAATACCGCCGTATTTCCTATTGACATCATGGGAATTCTATGATACAATCCCTACGGAAACGATAGGAATACAAAAAGGAGCCGACTATGTTGGTTTACGCAGATAACGCCGCCACCACCGCGCTCAGCGACGTGGCGAAAAAGGCGCTTTTCGATACGACGGAGCGCGTATGGGGCAACCCTTCCAGTCTCCACACGGTGGGGCAGGAAGCCAAGACGGTACTGGAGGGCGCAAGAGAGAAGATTGCCGCCCTGCTCGGTGCCGACCCGAAAGAGATCTACTTCACCTCCGGCGGGAGCGAAGCGGACAATCAGGCGATTGTCTCCGCGGCACGCAACGGCGCCAAGCGGGGTAAAAAGCACATCGTCTCGACAAAGTTCGAGCATCACGCGGTTCTGCACACGCTCGACCGTCTCGCCAAGGACGGGTTTGAGGTCACGCTCGTCGACGTCCATGAGAACGGCGTCGTGCGCCCCGAGGAGATTGCCGCGGCGATTCGCCCCGACACCTGCCTCGTCTCGGTCATGTACGCCAATAACGAAATCGGCACCATTCAGCCGATCCGCGAGATCGGCGCCATCTGCCGGGAGAAAAAAGTGCCGTTCCATTGTGATGCTGTCCAAGCGGTCGGACACATTCCGGTGAATGTGACAGACGATAACATCGATATGCTGTCCCTCTCCGCGCATAAGTTCCATGGCCCCAAGGGCATCGGCGTGCTGTACGCGAAGCGCGGGATCCTGCTCTCGAACATCATCGACGGCGGCGCCCAGGAGCGCGGTAAGCGTGCCGGCACCGAAAACATTCCGTCCATTGTCTCCATGGCGGCGGCGCTCGAGGAATCGTGCGCGCACATGGAGGAGAACGCAAAGAAGATCGCCCACCTGCGTGACCGGCTGATTGAGGGACTGTCGAAGATCCCGCACTCGCGCCTGAACGGCGATCGCGAGAAGCGCGTCCCCGGGACGGTGAACTTCTGCTTCGAGGGGATCGAGGGCGAATCGCTCCTGCTTATGCTCGACATGAACGGCATTGAAGCGTCGTCCGGCTCTGCCTGTACGTCCGGCTCGCTCGACCCGAGCCACGTCCTGCTCGCCATCGGACTGCCGCACGAGATCGCGCACGGCTCCCTGCGTCTCTCCCTCTCCGAATACAATACCGACGAAGACGTCGATCACATTCTTGCGACCGTCCCCGGCATCGTCACCTACCTCCGGAATATGTCCCCCGTGTGGGAGAACCTCGAGACGGGTAAACAGCCGCACCTCATCTGATACGAAACAGGAACAAGCCTCATCATAAAGGAGATTATCAAATGTTATACAGCGAAAAAGTCATGGATCACTTCCAGCATCCGAGAAACGTCGGTAAGATGGACGACGCCGACGGGATCGGTGAAGTCGGTAACGCCGTTTGCGGCGATATTATGAAAATGTATATCAAGGTGCGCGACGGGATCATCGTCGACGTGAAGTTCAATACCTTCGGGTGCGGCTCCGCGATCGCGACCTCCTCCATGGCGACCGAGATGATCAAGGGCAAGTCCATCGACGAGGCGCTCGCCCTGTCGAACAAAGCGGTGGTCGAGGCGCTCGACGGTCTGCCGGCGCACAAGATCCATTGTTCCGTCCTCGCGGAAGAAGCCGTCAAGGCGGCGGTCAAGGACTACTACGACAAGCACGGCATCGCCTATGACCCCGAGCAGTTCTGCTCCGGCGACTGCGCCTGCTGCCACGCGCACGACGTCCCCGCCGACGCGGATCAGAAATAAAATCAGCGTCGCGACCTTTCCAAACGACCGAGCGGAGCCTGCCTGACAGGCTCCGCTTTGCTGTCTCGCGGGATCCGGCACGGCGCCGGGGTAACGGAAGCACCCGGCGGAATCCGCCCCGCCCTCTTGCCTTTTCGCGACGGGCGCTGTATGATAGTAACAACCAACGACACAGGAGGCAACCATCATGACCTTCAAAAAAATCGCCATCGTCACCGGCGCCAGCGGCGGGCTCGGGCGCGAGTTCGTGCGGCTCCTCGCGAAAGAGGAACTCGACGAGATCTGGGCGATTGCCCGGAGCGAGGAAAAACTCGCGGTTCTCCGCGAGGAGATCGGCGAGCGGCTCCGCCCGTTCTCCCTCGATCTGACGGAGAGTGAATCGTTCTCCGTCCTGAGCCACGCGCTCGAGCTCGAGCTGCCCGACGTCCGCTACCTCGTCAACAACGCGGGATACGGGAAATTCGGCGCCTATAACGACATCACTATGACGGATTCCATGGGCATGATTGACCTCAATATTTCGGCGGTCGTTCGCATGGGGCTCATCACCCTCCCCTATATGCAGAGCGGCGCGCACCTCATCAACATCGCCTCGCAGGCGTCCTTCCAGCCCCTCCCCTACCTGAACATCTATGCCGCCTCCAAGGCGTTCGTCCGCAACTACACCCGCGCCCTGCACGTCGAACTCGCCGACCGCGGCATCACGGCGACCGCCGTCTGCCCCGGTTGGATTAAGACGGGATTCTTCGCCCGCGGCGACATCGGGGCGGATAAGACCGCCCGGCATTACCCGCACATGGCAGAACCCGCGGCGGTGGCGAAAAAGGCGCTCCGCGACGCGCGACGCGGGCGCGACATCTCGGTGTACAGCGGGTATGTGAAACTCTGCCACGCCGCCTCTGCGCTCGTCACGCAAAAGACCGCTATGCGCTTCTGGCTCCGCCAGCAGAAACTCCGCTGACGGGGACGGGGGTCACGACCACCACCCCGCAAAGCACCCGCCCCGCTCGAAAGACCCGAAAACGGATGGACAGAAACGAGAGCCGAGCGCCATCATGCGCCCCTCTCAAAGTCTCTCCGCCACCCCTCTCTCTGCGCGCCTCTTTCTCCGCGCCGCCCCTTTCTCCGTGCCGCCCCTTTCTCCGTGCCGCCCCTTTCTCCGCGCCGCCCCTTTCTCCGTGCCGCCCCTTTCTCCGCGCCGCCCCTTTCTCCGCGCCGCCCCTTTCTCCGCGCCGCCCCTTTCTCCGCGCCGCCCCTTTCTCCGCGCGAGGAGGGCATACCCCCGCCGCACTTGACAAAACGGCGGGGAGTTGTTATACTATAAAGAAAGTTAGCCTACGCTAACCGAAAGGAGTTCTCCCCGTGCAAAACCATGGTTTGTCATGCCCCGAAATGCGGACGGCAGTCGAAACGGCACCCGTCGCGAGCCCCCTCGGTGAACGGGAGGGCATGACCGTCACGCCCTACCCTGTATTTCCCGGAATCACACTGGTTTACCGTGACATTCACGCCGTCTCGCAGGAAGAGGAGGGGGCGGGCGATGCCCGCGTCCTCGAGATCCGTCACTGCTTCGAGGGGCGTATGGAATATACCGTCGGCGACGCCACCTACTGCCTCGCCCCCGGCGACCTCTCCGTCTCGGAGATCGCCGCCTGCCCGAGAGAGACGCGCTTCCCGACCGGGCACTTCCACGGTGTCTCGGTGCTCATCGACATCGACCGCGCGCCGGGCTGCCTCTCCTGTCTGCTCGAGGATGTCGACGTCGAGCCGCGCGCCCTTGCCGAGAAGTTCTGCCACGGCGGCAACGTCTATGTTTCGCATTCCTCCCCGCGCGTCGAGCATATCTTCTCGGAGCTGTACGGCGTACCGCAGGAACTGCGGAAAGGGTATTTCAAGGTCAAGGTGCTGGAACTGCTCCTGTTCCTCTCCTCCCTCTCGCCGGAGAGTGATGAAAGCGCCGCCCACAGGGTCACGAAGACGCAGGTCGACCTCGCCGAGCGCATCGCGCAGTACCTCGACGGGAACATGGACGAGAAAGTGACGCTCGGGCAGCTGCAAAAGAAATTCGGCGCCTCCGGGGCGCAGATACGCAACTGCTTCCGTCAGGTGTTCGGCATCAGCGCCGCCGCCTATATCCGCCGCGAAAAAATGAAGCGGGCGGCGAAGGCGCTCACGGACACCGACCGCACGGTGCTGGACATCGCGCTGGAATACGGGTACGACAACGCCTCGAAATTCGCCAAGACCTTCCGCACGGTCATGGGGGCATCGCCCGCCGCCTATCGGAGCGGCGCATGGCAGAATACCTACGCCCCGGCGGACGCGCGCCGCGCGGACGCCTGAAC
>SFZB01000015.1 GCA_004558975.1 bacterium | reverse complement strand
AACGCCCTGCAAAGCAAAAACAGCGCTCCCACCGCCGAGGCGCAGCTGGAAGTGGTCAAACAGACCTGTGAGCATATTGCCACGCTGAGCGCCGCCGGTTATGAACTGGCCATCGTCCATGGTAACGGCCCTCAGGTTGGCCGTATCGTGCTGGCCAGTGAAACGGCCAAGGACGTGGTCCCGCCCATGCCCTTTGATGTGTGCGGCGCCATGAGCCAGGGCTATATCGGCTACCATTTGCAGCAGTCCCTGTGCTACGCGCTGAAAAAGCACAACCTGAACATCCCCGTGGTCTCTCTGCTCACCCAGATGGTGGTGGAACGGGACGACCCGGCCTTCCAAAATCCCACGAAACCCATCGGCGCCTTCTACACAGAGGAAGATGCGAAAAAACTGGCAGCTACCAAAGGCTATGAGATGCGGGAGGATGCCGGCCGTGGTTGGCGCAGGGTCGTCGCCTCTCCTCTGCCCCGCCGCATTGTGGAGATCCGTGAAGTAAAGTCTCTGTGGGATAACACCATTGTGGTCACCTGCGGTGGCGGCGGAATCCCTGTGGTGGAAAACCCAGACGGCACCCTGGAGGGCGTGGCCGCCGTCATCGATAAGGACTACGCCGCGGAACTGCTGGCTGAACAGGTGGACGCCGACATTCTGATGATCCTGACCGAAGTGGAAAAGGTGGCTATCCGTTGGGGCACGCCGGAGCAGCAGGATCTGGACCGCATGACCGTGGCCGAAGCCGCCCGCTATGTGACCGAGGGCCACTTCGCCGCCGGCAGTATGCTGCCCAAGGTCCAGGCCGCCATGAAATTCGTCCGTGCAGACCCGGACAAAAAGGCCATCATCACCTCTCTGGACAAAGCCATCGACGCCTTAAACGGCAAAACCGGCACTGTCGTTACTTTCGCATAAATCATAAAAAAGCAAAAAGCCGCCGCAAGCGATACACTTGCGGCGGCTTGGCGCAGAAGGAGGGATTTGAACCCTCGCGCCGGTTACCCGGCCTACACCCTTAGCAGGGGCGCCTCTTCGGCCTCTTGAGTACTTCTCCAAAAGTAGCAGGTGCCGATTCACAACCTGCCGGATTATTATACTAAAAGGGGCGGGGAATGTCAATAGATTTCGGCAAAAAAGCAGAGTGGCGGAGATAACCCGCGCATAACGGTCATATCACTGTCTTGATAACGGTGGCGGGGGGCGCGATGCCGCCCGCCCCGCCGATTAACCGTTTTGACGGATTGGTAGTGAAAATCCCCCGCGCCAAAAAGACGCGGGGGTGTACCGTGGGGAAGCGGGTTATGCGAGCGTCAGAGCGACGTCGTCAATCTGAACGGTGCCGCCGCTCTGCGATGCCGCGCCGAAAGCGACACGAACAGCGGTCGTCCCCTCGGGGGCTTTCGTCGAGATGCGGCGATAGTAACCGAAGTCGCCGGAGGCATTCGGGAGCGAATCGCCGGGGATCTCTATCGTGAGTCCGATCTCGTCGCCGCCGGGCGTGACAAAGATCACAGCCGCCGTCAGGGTGGTGTCTGCCGAGGTGGCATTGGCGAAGAAGGAAAGGTCATAATAGGCTCCCTCCACTGTCGGTTGAACATCTTGCGACAGAGTACCGCGATCGGCAAGCGAAACGGAGGATGATCCCGTGTGCATACGTCCGGGGGATCTTTGCTCGGAAACGAGAGTGGCGTTCTCGGATGTCCACCCGGTCGGTATCGTGCCCTCGAACGTGTCCATAGAGCCGTTTGTGACGTAGTTGCCGCTTGTTGTCAAAGAGGCAGAAGGACCCTGCGGCCCGGTAGGACCGGTCGGTCCCGTGGCGCCCGTTACACCCGTGGCGCCTGTTGCGCCCGTTACACCCGTGGCGCCCGTTACACCCGTGGCGCCCGTTACACCCGTGGCGCCCGTTACACCCGTGGCGCCCGTTACACCCGTGGCGCCGGTCGCACCGACGGGACCACGACAGCCAGCCGGACCGCGCGGGCCGGTCGCTCCGCGCGTACCGATCAGTCGCGGATCAATTGCTTCATCGGGGCAGTCGCGGCGGGGTGTACCGCCACGGTTCCCGTTACATGAATGACAAGGCATGTTAAATATCCTTTCCATCAAGACAATCGCAAGTTTTCGAGAAAACTTGCGAGTATATCCGGAATATCGGGAGATAACTCCCTAGTTACAGAATATGCATCTAGTACTCGGCAAGTTAACTTTCCTCTCCGAAATACTGCCTGTTATAGAGCACAGCGGGCGCATGCGGACGCAATTTGGCTGCCTCCTCGTTATAATAGATTGCTTTTTCCCGCTCCCCGAGTCGGTCATAGCAAACGCACAGACCGAGTAGAGGAGCAAAGCCGCTGAGTGTCTCATCGCGGAACCCGCGAGAGTCTCCTGTTCCTCCTGCCTCTAGCGCGACGCGAAACCAGAAGATGGCTCCCCGCCATTCTTCGGCGCCCGAGAGCAATTCGCCGATTTCGGTACACACTTCCGCGCGCGGGGAACCGTATAAAAATGTGCGTGTGTAGGCCGCCATAGCTCCTTCTCGATCGTCGGCGCGCAACGCTATGGCGGCGAGCAGGCGGCAGGCATCAATTTTGTTTTCCGTCCAGGCGGCAGGGTGATGCAGAAAGGCAGTCAGGACATTGGATGCTTCGCGGTCGTGCCTGTGATAAAAGAGCTCGCGCCCCCAGTAAAAAAGATCGCGCGGCGAGAGAGGTTCTCCGCGCTGTATATGTGTTTCGTAGATATGCAGATTGCGGTCGGAATAGGCGGTTTTGACACTCTTGTGGGTGACGGCGACATCCGCGATTTCCTCACTTCCGGCATAGGTGAGTACCTCATGAACATATCCTTCCCAGCGGTGGGGGAGCGTGCGGCGGATCAGACGTTCACGCAGAAAGGTAAAAGTCGCTTTGCCGTCCTCATCAAACGCCGTTTCATACGGCATCATCACGACATCGGTCGCGGGCGTCAGGCGTTCTTTCAGCAAGAGGAACTTTTCTCGGTTTTCCTCCGTCAGCACATCATCGGCATCCAGCCAAAAGAGAAAATCCGATGTTGCATGGGAAAAAGAGTCGTTCCTCGCGGCGGCAAAATCGTCGCACCACGCGAAATCGAAAACACGGGCTCCGTGATCTGCGGCAATTCTTTTGGTCGCGTCCCGACTGCCGGTGTCGGTCACGATGATCTCATCAAACAGCCCGGCGATACTGTCGAGGCATCGCCCGAGTACAGCCTCTTCGTCGCGGACAATCATGCAAAGCGAAACGGTCATAAGTGACTCCTCTCATGGCAGGATATGCGCGGCGCCCGCGGACTGCCCTTGGCAAGCCGCAAAAACCGTGCTAGAATAGGAGGGAGAAACAAAAAGACCGACGAATGTCGGCTGCGGGAGGATACGATGCAAATATTACCGGGGAAATACAGGCACTTCAAGGGGGGTCTCTATGAGGTCATCGGGGTGGCACGTCATTCCGAAACGCTCGAGGAGATGGTGGTGTACCGTGCGCTGTACGGTGAGGGCAGGCTATGGGTACGCCCTGCTACCATGTGGAACGAAACGGTCACACGGGACGGAGTATCGTATCGGCGCTTTACGCCGGTGACGGAGGGTGATGCGGCGCGTGGGATCGATACGGAGAACTATGCGCGGGAAACGCACGAGAAGAATGCGTCCGGGAACGGGGCATCCGATTGCCCGGGCGGCAGAGGTGATAGACCGTGACCCCGGCGGACTATACCGAGGCGCTCCGTACCATCGCAGATCCCGCCTACGCTGCTTTTCAATCGGCGTTAATACCGAACATGGAGCGGGAGCGGGTGCTCGGTGTACGAATGCCGGCGCTCCGCGCACTCGCGAAACGTCTGTCCTCGGATGACGGGAAAGCGGATTTTTATGCGTCCTTACCGCATACCTATTACGACGAGGACAATCTGCACGGGTGCCTGATTGCCGGGGAGCGTGATTTTGAACGTGTCATCGGGCTCCTTGACGCGTTCCTGCCCTATATCGACAACTGGGCAACCTGCGATATGCTTTCGCCCGTTGCCTTTCGCCATCGGGAAGCAGTGCTCCTGCCGCATATCCGCCGTTGGATGGCGTCACCGCACGTCTATACCTGCCGCTTCGGGATCCTGAATCTGATGCGGTACTACCTTGACGGAGCGTTCCGGGAAGAATACCTTACATGGGTCGCCGCGATCCCGACGGAGGAATATTACCTCGAGACCATGGTCGCGTGGTATTTCGCGACGGCGCTCGCCAAACAGTATGAAACAGTGTTGCCGTACATAGCGGAGCGGCGTCTCGCCCCGGGGGCGCACCGCCGTGCCATCCTCAAAGCGTGCGAAAGTTACCGTCTGACAGAAAAGCAAAAAGACGAACTCCGAAAACTGCGATAAAACAGGGCGGAGCCTGGAAAATCGGCTCCGCCCCGAATCAGTGACGGTATATTAAGATGAGGCGGCGGCGCGAGCGATGGCATCGCGCTTATTTTGCGTCCTCGTCCTGTAGGGCATCAAACCACAGCGCTTTGGCAAAACGGTAGCCGCCGTGTGTGCTTGCTTCCGTATAGTGGTGCTCGGCTCCTTTGGAGAACGAAACATAACCGTTCTGCAACTTGAAGAGAAAGTCCACGACGCCGACGGTCGTGAGGTGCGATGCCTCTTCGTTCTCCTTTTTGTCGGGATCCCAAAGCCCGAGGGCGACGGCGGTGACAGCGGCGGGGACGAGAATACAGAAATTCGTCGCGCAATAAACGGAGTCGGAGCGGATGCCGAGCGCGTCATGGGACTTGAACTCGGTCATCATCCCTTCCATCCCCGCCACGGGCGAGGAGACACCCTCGGGAAAATAGGCGTACTGCCCGTCTGGATCCCCTTCCGCGTTCGTGACGATGCCGCCGCGCTCGTTATGCAGAAGCAGCTCGCGGAAGATGGCGTCCGTGTCGGCAAGCGGCATTCCCTTATATAGATAAGGAAATTTGACGCCTTTTCCTTCCCCTGCAGGGGTCGGGGTCCTGCGGTTCTGCAGGTAGCAGGTGCCGCCTTCTTCAAAGAGCATTTTTCCGGCAGGCGACCAGGTACGCAGGATGTTGGTGAAACGGTGATCCTGCAGTTTCTGCATGGCGTCGTCATAGGAAAACTCCGTCAGAATGCTGTTGACTTTCTCTGCCGAGCCGAAATAAGATACCGCCATGAGGATCGGGATCACATGGGGGGAGACATGGTTCGGGTTCCAATGCTTGCTGTAATTTCCGGCGAGGCAGGGACCTGTTTGGTAATCGTTCTGATCCGAGGTCGCCCAGGAGCAGGTGACGACCGACGCGCGCATCAGGCAGTCGATGCCGTATTTCTCGGGTTCGGTCAGAGCGCTCCAGATATGCGGTGTCGCCTTGGCAAGCGCGAACACGCAGGCAACCATGGCGTTGCCCCAGATGGGCCCGACTTTCATCGCGGGCTCAAGCCCCGGGGTCAAGAGGGAGCGGATCCCTGCGAGGACATAAAAAAGATTGCTCTTTTCTCCCGGAATGGTGAGTCCCGGTTCGTAATGCTCGGCGAGTGTCTCGTAAAGCAGAGCGGTCGAGCCGCCGAGTTCGCTGTGCGTGTTGACGCGCGTATACGGTGTGAACGCCGCTGTGGGCATACGGTATGCATCACGCAGGACGTCGTGCGGGAAATTCGGGTGTTTCCGGACGTGTAAACGATAGTCCATAATGGTCCTCCGTTATGTAAAGTGGGGAATTTCCCCGGATTTGTATTTATTCTATCATGCGTTATGAAGATTTTCAATGTGAATTGTGCAATAGTGTTGCCATCCTTGCAATCTTTTGTTACAATAGGCGACAATCGATCTAAAAGGAGTTTACCATGAAAGAAATAACACCGGATTTTTATAAAGATTTCCACTGTATCGGAGGAGCCTGCCGGCATAATTGCTGCATCGGTTGGGACGTGGAAATTGATGAAGATACTGCCGATTTCTACCGTTCCATCGGGGGCGAGATGGGGAAACGGTTTGCCAAAGAAGTGCGATACGGCAAAGAGGGTGCTGCTTTCCGCATGGGGGCGGATCGCCGTTGCCCGTTCTTAAATCGTCAGAATCTCTGCGACATCATCACCGATATCGGGGAGGGCGGTCTCTGTCAGATCTGTGCGGATCACCCGCGCTTCCGCGCCGACTTCAGCGACCGGATCGAATTTGGGCTGGGCATGGCGTGTGAGGAGGCGGCGCGGCTGCTCCTGACGCACGAGGAGCCCCTCCGGTTGGTCGTCGCCGGCGATGACGGCGAGGACGAAGGGCAAACCGAGGAAGAACAGCGCTTTTTCGGGCGCCGCGCGGCACTCATCACCATCGCGCAGGACAGAACCTACCCGGTATATGAGCGGACGGAGCGGCTTGCCCGCGCCGCGGGGATTGACGGACTTGACCTCACGACGGAAAACTGGATTGGCTTTTTTGAGGATCTGGAGACTGCCGAGCCGGAGAGCTTCGAGACGCTGTGCCGCCTGATGCATGCGTCCTGCCACGGCAAGATCGGTACCTACCGCGCGGCGGAATCAAGCTTCGAGATCCCCGCCGAGCAGGTGCTGGTCTATTTCCTGTATCGCTATCTGTCGCACGCCGTGGACGAGGAGGATTACCGCGCCCGTGTCGGCTTCTCCATTCTCGGGTGCCGGTTCCTCATGGATATATGGGATACCGCCGAGAGCGAAGACGCGCCGCTCCCCGAAGCGGAGCTCGTCGATTTTGCACGGCGCTATTCCGCGGAGGTGGAATACAGCGAGGAGAATGTCGGGAGGATCCTCGGGGCACTGCGGCGCGAGATCCGTGATAAAGTTGCGGTTGCCGCGGTATAAAACCAAACGGAGAGAAGTCGTACTTTCGGCTCCTCTCCGTCGTTTTTTCGCTTTGTAAGGATAAGGCGACACAGGGCGCGTCGGGGGCTTGCATTCGACGGAGAAATATGATAGAATACAGATAGTTCCTAAGAGAAGGAGAAACTGAACGATGCGTCAAACTGCCAAACGCAGACTCCCCTCGCTGCTCATCACGCTGATCCTCGCGGCGCTTCTGAATCTGCTCATTTTCGCGGCGATGCGGCCGTGGAAACTGCAGGAGTCCTATCGGCTTGCTTTTTGGTTTTCTTACGGTGCGCTGATGCTGGCGTTTGTCCTGCGCTCTCTGTCGCTGTCCGTCGGCGGGGGCGATGCCTCGGATCGCAGAGTGCATACGGGTCTGCCGCTCGCATTCTCCGCATTGGTCTACTGGGGTGTGACGCTGATCCTTTCCTTCCTCTATATGATTCTTTCCGCATGCCGTGTGCGCGTGCCTTTCGCCCTGCCGCTCATCACGCTGGTGTTTGTATTGGGCTTCTATCTCATAGCGATGATTTGCCACTTCGCTACCCGCCCGACGTCGCACACCGCCCCTGCCGATTCACCGATGCGTCGGGTCGCCGATCGGCTGTACACGCTGAAAGCGCAGGTGTCGGATGCCATTTCGGCCAGACATTTGGGAGAACTTGCGGACAGTATCGCCGTGTCTCACGCAGAGCCGGGGTTGGCGGAACGTTTGACGTCCTGCCTCGCGGAGCTGGAAGAACGCATCGCGGCGAACGACCGACTTGGCATCGAACAAATGATCGCCACGATGAAAACGTTCCTCACAGACTGACTTTTTCGGCGATAAACGTTCCCGGGCTTTGACCAGCCCGGGCGTTTCACGTCATACGATTCCCGAACCGGGGAGGATTTACCATGCACTTTTTACCCGCCAATATCAGTTTACCCGACTTTTCCCGCACGGACGCCGAGCGGTGGGCGGTCATCGCCTGCGACCAGTTTACGTCCGAGCCCGCTTATTGGGAGGCATGCCGCGATTTCGTCGGCGACGCCCCCTCCACCTTGAAGATGATCCTGCCGGAGGCGTGGCTCGGGGACGGGGAGGACGCCAGAATTGACGGCACCGCGCGGACGATGCGCGCCTACCGTGACACGATTCTTTCCGAGCTGCCGACCGGCTATGTCTACGTGGAACGTACCCAGTCGGACGGCAGAGTCCGCCCGGGTCTTGTCGGCATGATCGACCTCGAGGATTATGATTTTGCGGCGGGGGCGGTCAGCCCGATCCGCGCGACCGAGGCGACCGTCGTCTCTCGTATTCCTCCGCGCGTGAAGATCCGCCGTGACGCCATTTATGAACTGCCGCACGTCATGCTGCTTGCCGACGACCCGGACGACACAATCCTGTCTCCGTATGCGGGCGGGCAGGGGCTCACACCCCTTTACGACACGCCTCTCATGGCGGGGGGCGGGCATCTCACCGGCTGGCGCGTGGAGGCATCGGAGGCGGCGCGCATTGACGGCTGCCTTGCCGCGCTCGCGCACGGAGAACATCCGCTCATCCTCGCCGTCGGCGACGGGAATCACTCGCTCGCGACGGCAAAAACCATTTACGAACAGTACAAGGCGGCACATCCCGACGAGGCGGAGACATCGCCCCTGCGGTATGCGCTCGCGGAAGTCGTGAATCTGCACGCTGCCGCCCTGGACTTTGAACCGATTTACAGAATCGCGACTGGGTGTGACCCTGCCGCGCTGACACAGGCATTCGCCGCGTTCGCGGCAGATATGGGAGAATCGGGGCAATTCCCGGACGGGCAAGTGACGCTCGTCGCCGGGGGCAGAGAGGACACAATCGTCTATCCCCGTGCGTGCCATCCGCTTGCCGTCGGCGTGGTCGATGCCTTTTTGGAGCGGCACCCCGAGGTGAAAGTCGATTATATCCACGGGGAAGAATCGCTCCGCCGTCTTGCCGCGGCGCCGGACGCGCTCGGATTCCTGTTTTCGGGTATCCGCAAGGAGGAACTGTTCCCGGCGGTCACGGCGAGCGGGAGCCTGCCGCGTAAAACGTTCTCGATGGGGCAGGCGCGTGACAAGAGATACTATATGGAGGCGCGTCTGCTCCGCTGACGCGCGCAGTGCCCCCGGCAGAATGCCTTCACCTTTTTGTCGGCGCAGAATGCCAATGGGCACTTATCGGACATGACATCGGGCGGTGCATCTTCGGAAAATGCTTTCGGCTCCCGGTGGGAGCGGAGGAGGTACAAACATGAAGTCACTCAAAGCTCTGTACCGTATCGGGGCGGGACCTTCCAGCTCCCACACCATGGGGCCGGAGCGGATCGCCCGACGGTTTCTCACCCTGTTCCCGGATGCCGCGCACTATCGTGTGACGCTCTACGGCTCGCTTGCCGCGACCGGGCGCGGGCACGGGACGGACACGGTCATCAGACGCGTGATGCCTGCGGACACCGAGGTCATTTTCGCGAGTGAAAACACGGAAATCGAACATCCCAATACCATGGATCTTACGGCGGAATACCGGGATCACACCGAGACCCGCCGCGCGTACAGTCTCGGCGGCGGCGCCATCGCCTTCCGCGGAGAGGCGAACGAGGAGGAGCCGGAGATCTACACGCTCTCGACGTTCCGGGAGATCGCCGACCTCTGCCGGGAGAGGGGCTGGCGCCTGTCGGATTATGTATTCGCGACGGAGGGTGAGGAAATCCGGGAGTATCTTCTCACCGTCTGGAAGACCATGTGTGCGTGTATCGACGAGGGGCTGAGCACGACGGGGATCCTCCCCGGGGGGCTCGGTGTCGCGAGGAAGGCGCACGACCTATATGAGCATCGCGATGCGTCCGAGCCGGCGGACGTCGCCGAGGACAGACTTGTCTGTGCGTACGCATATGCCACGGCGGAACAGAACGCCTCGGGCGGGACGGTCGTGACGGCACCCACCTGCGGCGCCGCCGGGGTCATGCCCGCAGCACTCAAATATATGCAGGTCACGCATGACTTTTCGGACGACAGAATCGTCCGGGCACTTGCCGCCGGCGGGCTCGTCGGCAACCTAATCAAGACCAATGCCAGTATCAGCGGCGCGGAATGCGGCTGTCAGGCGGAGATCGGTTCTGCCACTTCCATGACCGCCGCGGCACTCGCGGAACTGTTCGAACGCCCGATCGCCGAGCTGGAATATGCGGCGGAGCTCTCGATGGAGCATCACCTGGGACTGACTTGTGACCCCGTGCGGGGGCTGGTGCAGATCCCCTGTATCGAGCGGAACGCCGTCGCGGCGCTCCGCGCCATCAATGCAATCTCGCTCGCCGGGTTTCTAACCAATACGCGTAAGGTGTCGTTCGATACCATTGTCCATACCATGTACGAGACGGGGCGCGACCTCGGCCGCGGTTATCGGGAGACAAGCGAAAAGGGACTGGCAAGTCTTTACCGCGACCAGGACGAAGGTCGCGCCTGAACGGCGCCGCGCCCCATTCGTTTGGCTTCGCCCCGTCGGCGAAGTAACAGAAAGAGAGGAATTAAAAATGGAAAACATTCGGGAAACGGCGGCGCGCGCCGCCTTGGAACTATGTGAAAAAGCGGGGCTTGTCCGCGGGGACATTCTGGTCGTCGGCTGTTCGACCAGCGAGGTCGCGGGGAGTACCATCGGGACGGATTCCAGACCCGAGCTCGCGGGGGAATTGCTCGCGGGGATTCGGTCGGTTCTCGACGAGCGGGGGATATGGCTCGCGGCACAGTGCTGTGAGCATCTGAACCGCGCCATCGTCACAGAACGCGAGGCGGTGCCCGGGGCGGAGATCGTCAATGTCGTCCCACAGCCGAAGGCGGGCGGCTCTTTCGCCACCGCCGCTTACGCCTCGTTTGCACACCCGGTCGTCGTGGAGGAGATCCGGGCAAATGCCGGGCTGGATATCGGCGGGACGCTCATCGGTATGCATCTGCGCCGCGTCGCTGTGCCGGTACGGCTGTCGATGGATCACATCGGTTCCGCCATCCTCATCGCCGCGCGTACGCGCCCGAAGTTCATCGGCGGGATTCGCGCACACTATGATGAAACGCTTCTGTAAAATACAACGCTTCGTAAAATAAAACACTGCTGTATAAGGGTCATAGGATACTCGACTGCCCCGCGGCAGACAAAAAGCGGTTCCGTCGGAACCGCTTTTTTGCATTTTTGAGGAGAGGGGGTCGCCGACTGTGGGCTATTCCGTCCCCCGCGCGGATCTCACGCGCCGAAGAGGGCGAAGAGCCCGTGCGTCACAAGGCAGAAGAGCATTCCGAAAAGCGTGGGGAGGGCGCAGGCGAGGAGCGTCCAACGCACACTTTTTGTCTCTTTGTGAATGGTGAGGATCGTCGTGGAGCAGGGCCAGTGGAACAGGCAGAAGAACACGAGGCAGAGCGCCGTTTCACGGCTCCACCCCGCTGAAAGGAGCAGTGCCCGGAGCTCTCCTCCCGCGCCGTAATCCATGAGGGACGTACCGGCGGTGTATGCCATGAGGGCAATCGGCAGGAGAATCTCGTTTGCCGGGAGGGCAAGGAGAAAGGCTAGGAGCAGGACGCCGTCCATGCCGAGCAGATGCCCGAGCGGGTCGAGCGCGCCCGCGCCCCATGCGAGCAGAGACGCGCCCCCCGGAGAAACGTTGGCGAGCAGCCAGATGACGGCACCTGCCGGGGCGGCGACCGCGATCGCCCGCCCGAGGACAAAGAGCGTCCTGTCGAGGACGGAACGGACGAGGATCTGCTTCAGTTGCGGCGGGCGGTAAGGGGGCAACTCGAGCGTAAAACCGGAGGGGGTACCGCGCAGGCACGTCACGGAGAGGAGGCACGTGGCGAGCAGAGTCATCAGCACCGCGAGCACAATGACGGCGGTCAGGAGCAGGGCGGAGGTCAGCGAGGAAAACATGCCGCCCGCCGACCCGACGAAAAAGACGGTCAGCACCGTGATGAGCGTGGGGAAGCGACCGTTGCAGGGGACGAACGCATTCGTGAGGATCGCGAGCAGGCGCTCACGCGGAGAATCAATGATACGGCATCCGACCACCCCGGCGGCATTACAGCCGAAGCCCATGCACATCGTGAGCGCTTGCTTGCCGCAGGCGTGACAGGCGCAGAAAGGACGGTCGAGATTGTATGCGATTCTCGGGAGGAACCCGACGTCCTCGAGAAATGTAAAGAGGGGGAAGAAGATCGCCATCGGCGGGAGCATGACGGACGTTACCCAGGCGACGGTGCGGAACACCCCGTCGACGAGGAGCCCCGTGAGCCACGCCGGGAAATGCCAATGGGCGAAGAGGTTCGTGAGCGGCGGCTCCAGTGAGAAGAGGAGCCGCGACAGTGCGGCGGAGGGGTAGTTCGCCCCGACGATCGTCAGCCAAAAGACGACGGCTAGCAGAATCAGCATCGCGGGATAGGCGGTGACGCGCCCGGTCAGGATCCGATCAATGGCGCGGTCGCGGTTACAGGTGCCGGGCGGCGGCACGGTGACGGCTTCGGCGGCGACCTCGTGCGCGAGGTGCATGATCCGCTCGACGATTCTGTCCCGGAGCGCGTCTCCCGCAAGCCCCTTTGCCGCGAGCATATCACGCGCCCCTTCAACGGCGCGGGCAATCTCCGGTACCTCCATGGGGTCACACGCGAGGTGCCGCGCCGTAGAGGCGGCGAGCGATGCGTCGGGGGCGAGTAGACGCAGGGCGAGCCAACGGGTGGGGCAGGAGGCACCGAGTGATGCCGAAAGATACGGCTCCACCCGGTGAACGGCCTCCTCGATTTCCTCCCCGTAATCGACCCGCACGGGTGGTGACGCGGGCGGCGTTTCCAAAAGTGCGAGCAGGGGGAGGACGCTATTCTTTCGCCGTGCATTGACGGCAATCACGGGGATCCCGAGCGCCGCGGAGAGGCGCTCCGTCGAAATGCGGATGCGCTTTTTCGCCGCTTCCTCCACCAGGTTCAGGCACAGGACGGTGTGCGGCGCGATTTCCGTGACCTGCAACACGAGATTCAGATTCCGCTCCAGCGTGCAGGCGTCGCAGACCACGACGGCGGCGTCCGCGCCGCCGAACAGGAGAAAATCCCTCGCGACTTCTTCCTCTTCGGAGGAGGCGAAGAGCGAGTAAGTACCGGGGATATCGACCAGGTGATATCCCCGTTCGCCCGCCCGGACGTAGCCGGTCGCGCTCGCGACCGTTTTGCCGGGCCAGTTACCGGTGTGCTGGTGGAGACCGGTCAGGGTATTGAACAGGGTGCTTTTTCCCACATTGGGATTCCCCGCGAGGGCGATGACGCGATCGCCCGGCTGTTTTCTGTCAATGGCGAGCCCGCCGTCCACCGCGCCGTGCCCGGTCGAAGAATGTGTCAATCCCATAGGGGTACACCTCACTCAGTTGTTACCGATACCTCCATCGCGTCGCGGCGCCTGATGGCGATGACAGCCCCCCGGATGAGATACGCGCTGGGATCCCCGAGGGGACTGCGCCCGAGGCAGGTGACTTCCGCCCCCGGGATCAGCCCGAGATCGGCGAGTCTGCGCCGCATCCGTCCCTCTGCCAGCAGGGAGACGACACGAACCGTCTCGCCGACCTCTGTCGCGGCGAGTGATTTCGGCATATTCATTTTTTCGTCCTTTGGTTTTCTTCGGGGGGTGAGCCCCCTGTAAACAGGGTATGACGCGGGGCGTATCCCGGTGCAGAGCGGACTGCCTGTTTTTTGCTTTCTCTATTGTGTTTTGGTACAGGGCATGATATAATGAAGCCATCTTATACGGAGGTTTTCCTATGGAACCTGTTCGTACTCTGCATGAATCTCTCGAGACGCCGGTGCGCTATCGCCCGGACGTTCTCGTCGTCGGCGGCGGTTTCGCCGGAATCGCAGCGGCGCTCGCCGCCGCCCGTCTCGGGCGCCGCGTCCTGCTCGCGGAACGCGCTTATATGCTCGGCGGGCTCGGTACCGCCGGGCTGATCGCCATTTACCTCCCGATCTGCGACGGCACCGGCAGGCAGGTGTCCTTCGGGCTCGCAGAGGAGCTCCTGCGTCTCTCCATCGCCGACCACTATGACGGCATCCGCGGGGCGGACTGGCTCGTGAACCGCGCCCCCGACCGCGCCACCCGCGCAAAGGGCAAACGCTTCGAGGCGGAATACAATCCGCAGCTGTTCGCCACCGGTGTGGAGGCGGTGCTTCTCGACGCCGGAGTGCAGATCCTCTACGGTGTGACCGCCGTCGCCGCCCGTCTTGAGGGCGACCGTGTCACTGCCGTGATGTTCGAGGGAAAAGGCGGTCGTTTCGCCGTTGCGCCCCGTATGGTCGTAGATGCCTCCGGTGACTGCGATATCGCGCATTTTGCGGGACTGCCGACGGCGACCTACGCTCCCGGGAACCACCTCGCGGCGTGGTACTATCGCTACGGCAAGAGCGGCTACGCCCTCAAATTAATGGGCATGGTCGATCAGACGGAAGAGGAACGCAAACGAAACCCGTACGCCGATCTTTCTTCGCGCTCATTCTCGGGGCTCACGGCAGAGGAACTCTCGGAGATGACCTGCCTCTCGCACGCGTCTGTCCTCCGCGATGTCCGCGAACAGCAGAAGAGCGACCCGACGTGGGAGCCCGTCACACTGGCGACGATCCCGCAGGTACGCATGACCCGCCGCCTCGTCGGCGCCTATACGCTGGACGAGAGCGAGGTACATACCCCGATGACGGATTCCGTCGGTATGGTTGCCGACTGGCGCCGCCGCGGCCCCGTCTACGAAGTGCCGTTCGGCACGCTGTATTCCCCCGCCTGCGCGAATCTCGCGGTCGCCGGGCGATGCACCTCCGTCACGGACGGTATGTGGGACGCCATGCGCGTGATTCCGTGCTGTAGCGTGACCGGGCAGGCGGCGGGTACCGCCGCCGCCATAGCGGATGACCTCCGCACACTCCCCCTGTCCGTCCTGCAAAAGAAACTGACCGAAGCCGGGGTCGTCCTCCACGAGAGCGATCTGCCCGAGGACTGACCGTCCCCGAGGATACGGAGGACGGCAATCCGCGTTTGTCAATCCACGCGAATCCGAAAAGAAAAGCGCACGGTGATTGCCGTGCGCTTTTTGTATGGGTTAAGACTTCTTTTCGGACTCGTGCGGCAGATGCTCGGCACCGACCGTCTGCCCGCCGACGGCGGGCGTCGTGCCGGACTCCTCCGGCGCGGAAAGGTGCGCGGCACTGCTGATACTGCCGGGAGGGGAGGATTCGGCTGTGACTGTTTTCGCCGGCTTTCGCTCCGCGACCTCGCCGCCGTGGCGGTGAACGCAGGCGACCATCCGCTCATAGGCACGCTCGCTGATCTGCACGTCGGTATGGGTGGAGACGAAACCGCTGTCGATGCAGTCGAGGATCTCCATTTCCACGCGGGTCGGGCGCCAGGGCATATTGTGAAAGACGCGGTCGGTCCCTTGGATATGCAGGACGAGAACAGGGGCTTTTGCCCGCGCGGCGGAATGGAACACGCCGCTGTGGAAGGGGAGAAGTTTGCCCGTACGACTGCGCGTCCCCTCGGGGAAAACACCGTAGCACATTCCGCACTCCGCGATGCGCCGCGCCGTCTCGTTGACGGTCGTGACGGCGTTCCGCGCGCTCGAGCGGTCAATGGCGAGAAATCCGCTGTTCCAGAGGTATCTGCCGATGATCGGGATCCGGAAGTTCTCCGGCTTGGAGATGAAGGAGATCGGATAGCGCCGGAGTTTGATGATCATCAGCATATGGTCAAAGTTGGAGAGATGGTTGCATACAAGCAGGAAGGACGTCCCGCGCGGCGGCAGGAGCTCACGCCCCGTGACGCGACAGCGAATCCGCATGAATGCGAGCCCGATGGTGTACGCCTCGACGAGCATGAACCGTGCGAAACGGTTCGGCTTCTTGGGAATCCGCTTTTTGGAGAGGAAGGGCGCGGCGAGAATCCCGAAGACGAACAGGAGCGCGAGCATCGCGGCAAAGTACAGAAGGAAAAAGAGGGGAGCAAACGCCGGGTGCGGCGGTGCAAAGAGAGCGGTCAGAACCGCGCCGACAAGCGCCGTGACCAGTGAAAAGATCAGATACATAGTGTGGGTCAAACCTCCGTGGGCATATAGGTGGAGACCATGTTGGAAAGCAGTTCCGTCAGCTCGGTCAGCGGCATCTTCTGCCCGGAGGCAAACCAGTCGCGGTAGGCACCGAACAGTCCGCCGATGACGAACGAGATGACGTGGCTGTGTTTCGGAGAGCGGCGGGGGATGTGCAGGTAGCGCATGATCTCGCGCTTCATGATGATCTGGATATTCTGGGACAGAAACGCGTAGTTCGGCGCCGTGAAGATATCGCGGAACAGGTCGGGATGCAGGGGGTATGCCTGTGCGAACAGTTCCACAAAGGTCGCGGCGGTAATCGGTTTTTTCTTCGCCCGTGCCTGCTCCATGTAGGCGGCGATCTGCTCGACAAATTCGTTGATCAGATCCCACCCCACGTCCTCGACTTTTTCATAGTGGGCGTAGAAGGTCTTTCGGTTGACCTGCGCCGTCTCGGCGAGGAGAACCACCGTGATATCTTCCATTTTGCGGTCGCGGAGGAGCGTGATGAGCGCTTCCCGGATCGCGCGGCGCGTCTTGAGCACGCGCTTATCCTGTGTGTTTTTCATGGCGGCTCCTTTCGGTGATAACGGGCATAACGGTATTATTATACACAATTGGAAAAAGAAAAACAACATCCACACGGGATTTTGTGCCACTATTTGATCGCGATTTTCGCCATATCGCGTGCTTTTTGTGGAGAAAGCGGCACATCATACACAAAGAGGAGCCGGGAAAGTCGGCTCCTCTTTGCTTTTTTTCGCTTACAGGCGGGTGACGGTATAGGTCAGTGACTCGAAGTCTGCCATGCGGTGGACGGGGGCGATGAGCCCGACCTCGGAGAGCGTTTTGCCCGAGAGGGTCAGCGTCTCACCCATGGAGCTCTCGACGCGGTACAGCGCGTCCGGCGTCAGAGCGGGGACGGTGAGGCGGAGCGGCGGGCAGTTGAAAACGCGCAGGAGCTGCATGACCGTGACATGGGCGCGACTGCCGTCTTTTGCGACGAGCGCCACCGCGAACTGACGATCCCCGTACGGGTCGGCGAGCCGATAGAAGTCGCCCGAGAGGACGAGATCTTCCATGGCGTGATAGTCGGCGACCTGCCCCGGTACGGCGGCGAGATCTTCCGCACTCATGACGCTGGTATCCAGTTCATATCCGGTCGCGCCGAGGTGCGCGATGCGGGCGCGCGTCGCCCACGGGGTGACGCGGCGCGTCGTGTGGTTCGGGCAAACGGACGCATGGCAGGACATCGCCGAGAGGGGATAGCAGAAGGACGTACCCCATTGGATCCGCGTCCGCATGGCGGCGTCGGTATCGTCGGACGTCCAGATCTGCGGGAAATAGGCGAGGATCGCGGGGTCAAACCGCGCGCCGCCGCTGGAACAGCCCTCGAAGAAGATCCCGGGGTGTGCCGCGACGATGCGCTCGAAGAGGTCGTAGAGACCGAGCGCGTAACGGTGGGCGAACTCGCCTTGCCGCTCTGCCGGGAGAGACGAGGAATACATTTCCGTCACATAGCGGTTGCAGTCCCACTTCACATAGTCGATGGCGTGGGTATCGAGAATGTCGTTGACGCTTTTCACAATGTAGTCGCGTACCTCGTCGCGTGTGAGGTCAAGCACCAACTGGTTCCGCGCTTCGGTGACGGGATAGCCGGGGGCGTGGATCGCCCAGTCGGGGTGGGCACGGTAGAGGTCGGAATCCGGGTTGACCATCTCCGGCTCGAACCACAGACCGAATTTCATGCCTTTTTCATGCGCGTGTTCGATGATGGGATCCAGCCCGCCGACGAGTTTTTTCGTGTTGACGAACCAGTCGCCGAGCCCCGAGTGATCGTCGTCCCGCTTACCGAACCACCCGTCGTCGAGGACGAAGGTGTCGATGCCGGTGCCCGCCGCCGCGTCGATGATGGCAAACAGTTTGTCGCGGTCGAAGTGGAAATAGGTCGCCTCCCAGTTGTTGATGACGACGGGGCGGTGCATGGTGGCGAAGCGCGCGGGGATCAGGTGCGCACGGTAGGTGTCGTGAAAGATGCGGGACAGGTGTCCGAGCCCCTCGCCGGAGTAGGCGATGACCGCCTCCGGGGTCTGGAACGTGTCACCCGGGCGGAGCTCCCACGTGAAGCCGAAGTCGTTAATGCCCCCGGCGACACGCACGCGACCGTGCTGTGCCGTCTCGGCGAGCAGACGGTAGGAAGAGGAATAGACGAGGTTGACGCCATAGACGTCGCCGTGCGCTTCATCGGCGCCGGCAGTCATCACGGCGAGGAACGGGTTCTGGGTCGCGGAAGAGGTGACGCGCTTGGAATTTACGGTCAAGATGCCGTGCCGGAGCGGGGCGCGCTCGGGGGCGCATTCCGCCGCCCAGGAACCGGTGAGCGTCAGCGCCTCGTAGTCGCCGGCGGGAAGATCGAACGCAAAACTGAACGCGCGCTCGAGCGTCAGGGTATGTCCGCCGATATTTTCGAGTCGCATGGAGCGCGTCAGCGCCGCCGTATCGGCAAACAGGGTGTAGAGCAGGACGGCACGCAGACCTTTTTCCGCGTCCTCGAACGTGACCTCCAGCGTCTCTCCGCCAAAGGTGGAGGGGAGCCCTGCGAGGCGCGGCTCGGGGATCACGCGGTAGCCTTTGTAGGTCAGAGCGAGGAGGGCATTACCGTTCTCGTCGCGCACGCCGAGCATCGGCTCGCGGAAGTCGCCGCGACCGTAGGTCGGGAGTTCGGCGGCGATGTGGTTCTCGCTTGTTTTGCCCGGCAATTGTGCGTCACAACTCGTCCCGGAGATCCAGCGCGTATAGCGCAGGTCGTCGCGCGGGATGCGCGCGCCGAACCACAGATGTTCGGGGAGCCCGTTTTCCACGGTGAAGGCGTAGGTGATCTCGTCGTTTTCAAGATAGAAGGTTCCGGTAGTCTCTTCAAAGTGCAGCATACTGGTATCCTCGCGTAACACGTTTTACGTCAGTAGTGTACCATACTCCCGTCACATCGTCAATCGTAAACAAAGGATTTTCATGTATTTTTTACGCCTGTATTCCGCAAATTTCCGCCTGTTTTCTTCAGGCGCGATGTGCGCGCGCCCGTTGACAAAATCGTAGGGGCGTGCTATGCTTAGCGTGTAAGGTTCCGCCGCCCGGCGGAGCCGACAAAATGAGGAGGATAGAACGATGAAACGCATTTTGGCATCACTGCTTTGTCTGTTGCTCGTGCTTTCGATGGCGCTTGCATTTGTCGCCTGCGACAGCGCAGCGGGGACGCTCCCCGATGACGGCAACAAAGACACGACCCCGACCCCCGACAATAAGCCGTCGGATACGAAGAAACCCCATACCGAGGAAGATGCAAAGACCGCGCTCGTCGCGATGACCGCACAACTCGGCACGAAGAAGAATTTTGCCGCAGACCTGACAATCACCGTCGGTACGAAACAGAACGGCGTGAACGGCTCGATCGAGATCCCCGTGTCGATTGAGGCGGATACCGAAGCGCCGCTGTACCACGCGAGCGTCACGATCCCCGGTGCGATCATGGCTCTTCTCGACAAGGGCAATAACGCCCTGACTTGCGAGATCTATGTGACGCCTGACGGACTCTACGTCGGCACCGACGGCGATGTGACCGATGACCTCGGTAATCCCGTGATGGCTTACCTGTATGAGCCGAAATTCACGACCGACACCATTACGGAGATCATTGCATGGCTGGTGCAGGACGACAGCGGAGCGGACGTTCCCGGCACCGGTGAAGGCACGACGGAGGATCCGACCTCGCCCGTGATCCCGGATACCGATCTGCCCGGCTTTACCGCCCGTCCCAAGGCGGAACTGAAACTCGTCGACGGCGAGAACGGCGGTTATCTCCTGACGGCGTCGGTCGATGTAAAGGATTTCCTGAACGCGATCCTGTCAATGATGCAGAACCTTCTGCAGGTCTCTCCGAAAACGATTGCCGCACAGTACCTCACGGGTGAGGCGCTTGCGACCATCGGCGAAATGACCGTTTCCGACGTGCTGACGCTGATCGACGGCTATATCGGAGAAGAAAGGACCGATGCGATTCTTGAGATCGTGATGAACGCCCTGGCTTCTGCCACGACGGAAACGGACGGGACGGATCAGCCCGCCGTGTCCGAGGTACGCGCGGCGTTCCTTTCGATGTTCGGCGACAGCAAGGTGATCGAACTGATTCTCGGCTTCGCCGCAGGCGATGACGACAGCGCTCCTGCTTATGACCCGGGCATGACCGAAGAGCAGAGAGCGGCGTTCTATGAGGCACTGGCGGAGGCGCTCCTCGGGAAGATCCCCGACGAAGAGATCGGTAAGATCACCGTTCCCGGCACGGAAATGACGATCGGCGATCTTCTCAAAGGGGTGGCCTTTACCGACTGCCATGCGTCCGTGACTTTCACGCTGACGGATACGTATCTGCCGACCGCTGTCAAGGCGGAAGCGGCTGTGGCAATCCTGAAAACGCCGAAAGCCACGTATGCCTATCAAGTGACTGCCGAGGCGGCGCTCTCCTTTGACGCAAATGTGACGTTGCCGGAAGAGATGCCCATACTGCCTGTAGAAGATACTTACCGTGCCTCTGCCGAGGGGGATAACCTGACGGTTAGCGTCTCGTACTGCTCCGATGATTTCCGGATCGCCTCCGCGACCATCGTCTGTCTCAACGGAGAAGCGGTGGATATCAAAGCCACCGTTGACGAGGAGACCAAGACCATCACGTTTACCGGCATCCCGCAGGCATACATCGACGGTGAAGCACAGAT
>SFZB01000014.1 GCA_004558975.1 bacterium | reverse complement strand
CCGTACAAACTCTTGCGTCTGCAATATCCGATCCTGCAACGCGTGCCGGTGTTGCTACCGTTTCTTTGGGTGGTGCGGTGGTTCCGGCTCCTGTTCTCGCGTGACCGCGACAATCTGAAAAGTACTTTGCACGCTGCCGGGAAAATGACCAAAGAGGAGACCGAAGAGGTCCGACGCGTGTGGGAAATCATTCGATAAAAAGGAGAGATACGGGTCATGATAAAATGGCGTGAGCGCACGGAGTCGATGCCGTTCGTGCGGGGACTGCGCGCGTTCTTCGCGAGCCGATGGTATCTTCTCCTCATTGTCCTTCTCGCCGCGGTGTCGTATGCCACCGGGGGTGAGCGCGTGGTCTGGAGCATTTTCGTCTTTTTCGCGGCAGTTGCCATGCTGGTGTGCCCCGACCTCCTGCCCGTCGTGCCGCCGACGTTCGCGGCGGTCTTTTGCCTCTCGGTGCGCCATGCGCCGATGCGCCCGACCTATTCGGGGTATCTCTTCACCGGGCGGGGGCTGGCCGTCATCGTCGTACTCGGCTCGATCGTCGTGCTGTCCTTTCTCGCGCATTGTATCCTCTTCGGCGTGCGGTTGCCGGAGAATACAGGTAAGCCGGCACTCGCGCCGTTTCTGCTCCCGCTCACAGCGGTCCTGCTCTTAAACGGGCTCGGACAGGGGGGGTATTCGCCGAAAAACCTTGTGTTCGGTGCCATTACGGCGTTCTGCTGGTGCGGGCTCTACTTCGTGTATGCTCTGCAGCTCCCGCGCGGCGAGAGGACAAAAGAGTACATTTTCGACGGTTGTTTTGCCATCGCGTGGCTTCTCCTTTTTGAACTCGGGTATGTGTACATGACGAACGGCGTGGTGAAAAACGGCGCCGTCGACGTGAGCAAGATCGTCACGGGCTGGGGGATCCACAACGGGATCGGTATCATGTTTGCGCTCCTCATTCCGCTCATGCTCCGCATGGCGGCGAAGCGGCGCCGCGCACCGCTCTATTATCTGACGGCGGTGGCGCTCCTCGTCGGCATCTTCCTCACGACCAGCCGCGGGTCACTCCTCGTCGGGGCGGGGGCATTCCTCACGGGCAGTGTGATTCTGTGCTTCACAGGCGAGAACCGGCGGGTGAACCGTCTTATGTTTGCGCTCACGCTCGTCCTCGTGGCGGTGGCGCTCCTCGGATTCCGCGAGCAGATCTTTACATTCCTGCCGCGATTCCGCACGGACGGACTCAATGACAACGGTCGGTTCGATCTCTGGCGCGAGGGGTGGCACCTGTTCCTGGGCGCGCCGATTTTCGGCGCGGGCTTCTCCGCCATTTCTTTCAAGTCCTGGGCAGGGGGGCTGTTCCCCGGGTACCTGCACAACACGGTTTTTGAACTGCTCGGCGCCGGAGGCGCCGCCGCACTCGCCGCATACCTCACCTATCGGGTACGGTCGGTCATGCTGTTCGTCAAAAAGCCGACGTTTGACCGCACGTTCATGGGGCTTTCGATCGCCGTACTCCTCGGCGGGAGTCTGCTCGACAATCACGTATTCAATATCTATCCCATGTTCTTTTACGCGGTGCTGCTGGTGCTTTCGGAGGCGGATCTACTCGCCGTGACAGGTGCCGATGTGCCCGTGAAGCCGGAAACGGCATGAACAATCCCCGATGTGAACGGCACATCGGGGGATTCTCACGAAAAGCGGCGCGGCGCCGGAAAACCGGGCGCCGCGCCGCTGTATGGGTCATATAAAGGTCGCCCCGTGGGGGTGCCGCGCGAGTGCCGAGAGAAGGTTCGGCTCGGGGACAACGTTGCGGTCATGCGGGAGAGCCGCCGTCAGACCGGCGGCATTTTCGGCTTTTCGCACATACGGCAGGCGCCGACCAGTTCACGGAAAGAGCGGGCGTCCGTCTTTTCGTAAATGTGGCGGATATGTCCCTGCACGGTCGTGAGAGTAATACCGAGTTTCCCGGCGATGGTCATATCATCGTCGTCGGCGAGCATACACGAGAGGACTTCTCCCTCGCGCGGGGTCAGGTCATAATATTCCCGAAGCGTTTCAATATCGTATTCCGGCGGGGTCTCGGGGGTCGGCGGTGCCGCTTTCTTCAGGCGATAGGTACGGATAAAGAAAAACGCGGCGACGCCGAGCGCGGCGACGGAGAGTAGGGCAATCACCCAGATCATAATGGTGAGATCGCGGTCGGCGCGTGTCGCTTGCGCCGTGGCGGCGAGCCACAGGCGGGCAGGGGAAAACATACGCATAGGAACGGTATCTCCTTTTTGTGACAGTCGGCTTTGTGACAGTCGGTTTTGTGACAGTCGGCAGGGGGCTTTGTCAGGTGCCGGACGAGCGGCGCGTCTTATCCAGATAATCCTGCAGAATAATCTGCGCGGAGAGGGTATCAACGGTGTCGCGTCTCTTCTTCCCGTGCGTGCCGGTGAGATCCATCATGCGGTGCGCCTCGACCGTCGAGAGACGCTCGTCGAAGAGGGTCAGCGGCAGGTCGGTCTCCTCACCGAGCAGGGCGACGAACGCCCGCACCGTCTCGGCACGGAACCCCTCGGAGCCGTCCATGTTCTTCGGCAGTCCGATGACAATCCCTGCGCAGGCGCGTTCCCGCGCCGCCTCTGCCACCGCCACGGCGGTGTGACGCATACCGCCCGGTCTGATGGTACCGATGCCGGTGGCAATCAGCCCGGACGGGTCCGAGACCGCTAGCCCTGTACGGACGTCGCCGTAGTCGACGCCCAGCAGTTTGCCGTTCATAAGTCGCTCCTCTCCCGGCGCCGGGCGCCGTCGCGTTCTTCCGCAGTATCGCCCGCGAAAATCATCGTTGTCTGTATTCTAACACAAAACCGAGCATATTTCCACACTTGACAAATAAAAATATCGGAATAAGATGTAAATAATGTGTTTTTTACGTGTTTTTCCCCCACCGGGCGTGTTTTCGGCGGGGAAAAGGAGTTTTTGACATGACGGACACTCAACGGGGAATCCTGCGATGCCCTCTTTGCGGGGAGCCGCTCTTTCGCACCGAGGGGGGCTATACGTGCCCCGCACGGCACACGTTCGACCGCGCACGGCAGGGGTACACCAATCTGCTCCTGCGCCCGGCGGGGCAGCACGGCGACAACCGCGAGATGATCCTCGCCCGGCGCGAATTTCTCGAGAGCGGGGCATATGCACCGCTCGCCGACGCCATTGTCGCCGCCGCGGAGCGGCTCGCCCCGGGCGCCGGGACATTCCTTGACGCGGGGTGCGGCGAGGGGTATTACGGCGAGGCAGTGCTCGCGGCGCTCCCGGGTGCCGTAGGGTACGGTATCGATATTTCCCGTGAGGCGCTGAAAGTCGCGGGGCGGCGGGAGACGGTGAAGAACGGGCGCTTCTCGCTCTTTGTCGCCGGCGTGTACGAAATGCCGTTCGCCGACCGGTCGTTCGACCTCGTGCTGAACGTGTTCGCCCCGCTCGCGGCAGCGGAATACCGACGGGTATTGCGCCCCGGGGGGGTGCTGCTCATGGCGATCCCCGACCGGCGTCACCTCTTTGAAATGAAGGAGATCCTGTATGATTCCCCGCGGGAAAACGAGGTCGCCGATTTCGCGCTCGACGGGCTGACGTTTCTCGGGGCGGAGCCGGTAAAACACCGCTTCACGCTGACGGGGCAGGCGCAAATCGACGCGCTCTTTTCCATGACGCCGTATTACTACCGCACGCCGGAGACGGGGCGGCGGCGCCTCGCCGCGCTCGACACGCTGACCGTCACGGCGGAGTTCCTCCTGCTCGCTTACCGTGCGCCGGAATTTGTGCCGGGGTCTTGACAGGGGACTTCGTTTCGATTACAATAAAACCACTGATTGATTCTGATAAGGCAGGCGATACTGATGAGCTTTCTTCAAAAGGTACTCTATATTCTGCAGTCGGTCGGGCAGGCAATCCTGCGCGGGCTGGTTGCCGTCGGCGCGGCGTTTAAGCGCTTTGGGCTCCGTATCCGTGACGGATTCGCGAAGTTCGGTCGCCGGGTGGCGAAGATTGCCGTCGGCTTTGCGCGCGGGGTCGTCGCTTTTCCGAAAAAGTTCGTGGGGTTCTGGAAGGCTTTCGGACTGGAAGTCGCGCACTTTTTCCGCAATCTTCCCACGGCGTTCCGCTCGAAGGACGGCGTCGCCGATCTTTTGATCGGTACGGGTGCCGTCGTCATCTGGTGTATGCCGGTATTCATCGTCATTTACGTGATTGCCTGGTTCCTCGGTAAATAACCGAAATAAACAAAATCCCCCGCGCCGTTCGGCGCGGGGGATTTTTATACTGCGGGGGATTTTTGTAGAGCGAAAACGACGCGATAGACGCATGGCGGAAATGAGGTGAACCGATGAGAGAGGCAGGGGAGAAAGAGAAGAGAACGGGAATCAAAATCCCCCCGGTCAAGCGGGGGGATTGATATTTGGGGGCGGATCCGGTGTCAGTGCTCTGCGTGTGCCCGGACAAAATCGAGCAGCGCCGGGTAGGACATGGAGCCGTCTGCGAGGGAAAGCCCGACGCGGACAAGTTCTGCGTCGGTGGCTTGCAGGCGAACCCCGTTCAGGCGGAGCAGGGTCAGCATGACGAGCAGTCCGATGCGTTTATTGCCGTCGACGAAGGCGTGATCGGCGACGAGGCAGTACCCGAGCCGGGCGCTTTTCTCCTCGACCGTCGGGTACAACTCGGTGTCGCCGAATCCGGCGGCGGCGCTCCCGAGCGCCGATTCGAGCAGTGCCATGTCGCGGATGCCGGTACTGCCGCCGGTACGCTCCGCGAGCAGACGATGGAGGGACAGCACCTGCTCCTTTGTGAGGAATCTCATTTGGCGAGCTCCTCGAACGCGGCGTGATGCTCCCGCAAAATCTCTTCTGCGGTGCGGCAGACGGCGTCATCGTCCGCGACGGTTCCGGTATCGTCTGCCGATCCCGCATTGGCGTTCGCCGTCTCCGTGTCGCCGCCGTGTGCGGTCGCGTCGGTACGGTCGTCCGTGCGTGCGTCGGTCAATACCGTTTCCCGCCGGGCTCTGCCCCGGATCAACATGGCGTCGCCGAAACTGAAGAAACGGTAACGCAGGCGCACCGCCTCTTCATAGGCGCGGAGAATATGTTCCCGCCCGGCGAGCGCCGAGACGAGCATGAGCAGGGTGGACTCCGGCAGGTGGAAGTTCGTGATGAGGGCGTCGATCGCCTTGAAGCGGTAGCCGGGATAAATGAAGATCTGCGTCGAGGCGGTCATGGGGTGGACGATGCCCGCGTCGTCTGCGACCGTCTCCAGCACGCGGCAGGTGGTTGTACCGACGGCGACGATGCGCCCGCCCGCCGCACGGCGGCGGTTGATTTCATCGCATACCTCGGGGGTAATGGAGAAATGCTCGGCGTGCATGAGATGATCCTCGATGCGCTCCGCCTTGACGGGGCGGAACGTCCCGAGCCCGACGTGGAGCGTCACCTCCCCGTAGCCCACGCCCTTCGCCCGGATCGCGTCGAGCAGTTCGGGCGTGAAGTGCAGACCTGCTGTCGGTGCGGCGGCAGAGCCTTCCTCCTTCGCATACACCGTCTGGTAGCGGTCGCGGTCGGCGAGTTTCTCGTGAATGTAAGGCGGGAGCGGCATATTGCCGACTTCGTTCAGTACCTCGTAGATATGGTGATACTTGTCCTTGTCGTAGGAGAAGGCAACGATGCGGTTGCCGTCATCTTTCACTTCCGTGACCTCTGCCGTAAGGCAGTCACCGAAGGTAAAGACGGCGCCGACGCGCGCGCGCTTCCCGGGGCGGACGAGCGTCTCCCACGTGCCGTCGGGCAACTGCTTCAAGAGCAGCAATTCTTCGGGCGAGCCCGTCTTCCGGCTCACGCCGAGCAGACGCGCGGGAATGACCTTGGAGCTGTTGACGACCAGCATATCCTCGGGTCGGAGTTCTTCCAGAATATCGCGGAACACGCGGTGCCGCATCTCGCCGCTCTCGCGGTCGAGGATCAGCAGGCGACTCTCGTCGCGCGGCTCGACCGGGGTCTGTGCAATCAGTTCTTCCGGCAGGTCGTACCAGAAGTCACTCGTCTTCAGCGTCGTCTCGACGCGTTCATTCACAATGGTCTTTTCCGTCTCCATGACATAACCTTTCGGGGGAATCCCTCATATACTGCCAACAGTATAGCACCCTATTTCAGAAAATGCAAGTTGAGGGACTTCTCATGAAACAGCCGAAATCCGCTTTGTTCCGCGGGGTATGTACCGCGCTCGCCACTCCGTTCCGTGACGGGGGCATCGACTGGGACGCACTCGCGGAGCTGATTGAGTTACAGATCGCCGGGGGCGTCGCCGCCATCTGCATCTGCGGCACGACGGGAGAGGCGGCGACACTCTCGGACGGGGAGCGCCTGCAGCTCGTCGCGAGAGCGGGGGAGATGATCGGGGGGCGGTGCGATTATGTGGTGGGGGTGGGCTCGCCCTCCACGGCGCGCTCGGTGTCCTATGCCCGCTTCGCCGCCGCCAACGGGGCGGACGCCCTGCTCGTCGTCACGCCCTACTACAATAAGGGGACGCATGACGGCATCACCCGCCATTTCCATACGGTCGCGGACTCGACCGATCTGCCGGTCATCCTGTATAATGTCCCCTCGCGCACCGGGGTCGATCTGACGGTTGCGCATCTCACAGAGATCGCCGCGCACCCGAATATCCGGGGGCTGAAGGAAGCGGGGGACTCCCTCGCGAAACTCCCGGATTTCATGGCGGCGCTCGGAGGAAAGATGCAGCTCTACGCGGGGAATGACGCCGCCATATTGCCGACGCTTGCCCTCGGGGGGAGCGGGGTCGTCTCCGTCCTCTCAAACCTCCTGCCGGCGGAGGTCACGGACATTTGTCAGTTGTTTTTTGACGGAAAGACCGCGGAGGCGCGGCGGCTCTCGCTTGCGCTCCTGCCGCTCACGCATCTTCTGTTCCGGGAGACGAATCCCGCCCCGCTCAAATGCGCGCTGGAGTTGCTCGGGCTCGCCCGCGGGGAGATACGTCTGCCGCTCTCGGAGGTGTCGCCCGCCCTCCGGGAGGAACTGCGCGAAGCGCTCGGTCTTTGATTGACTTTTTCCGCCCCTTGTGCTAAAATAACAAAATAACAGGTAAAAACGGAAAATAAAGGATACACGACCATGCGAATGCGCAAGAAGAAGCACGGGGCGGAACGTCTCGCGGCGAATGCCCGTTATCTCCTGGAACGCCCGGAGGCGCCGCTCGCCGACCCGTCGGCACTGTTCGGAAGAGAAGCGCCGACGTACCTCGAGATCGGGTGCGGCAAGGGCGGATTTGCCTCGGGGATGGCAGAAAAATATCCCGGGCGCAACTTCCTCGCGCTCGAGAAAATATCGGACGTCATGGTGATCGCCGTCGAGGGGGCGGAGGCGCGCCGTGAGGCACGCGAAGCGGACAACCTGCGGTTCTTCATCGCCGACGCGCACGATCTGCCGCTGTGGTTCGCGCCCGCGAGCCTCGACGGGATCTATCTGAATTTCAGCGACCCGTGGCCGAAGAAGAAGCACGCCAAGCGGCGCCTGACCTATCGGGAGATGCTGACGATGTACTTCGGGCTCCTGAAGCCCGGGGCGCCCATCCGCTTCAAGACGGACAACCGCCCGCTCTTCGATTTCACATTGGAGGAGCTGGAAGCCGTCGGGGCAAAACCGCATTATGTCACCTATGACCTGCACGCGAGCCCCGAGAACGCGGACAACGTCGAGACGGAGTACGAAAGGAATTTCTCGGCAAAAGGGTTCTCGATTTGTGCTCTGGAAGTGACGGCGCCGGAGGTGCTCACGACGCCCGCACCGACTGTCGGGACAGAGGGAACCGGGGCAGGGGAGGCAGACGGCGCGGAGCCGTAAACACGGGGATCGAACCGCTCCGAAAAGCGGAGACGGTACCCGTCGCGGCGGTTATTTTCGCCTGCCGATGAGCGACCCCGTACCGGGGTGTCGTTCGAGTTCCTCCCGCCAGAGGCGCAGGAGCAGATCTTCCTCGTCCGTTTCACCCGTGCGGTGAATCTCTTCGCCGTCGTCCCGCTCCCCGATATGCGACGCCCTGCCGCGCACGTGCGTAAAGGGATCGCGCCGGTAAGAGATCGGCAAAAGGCAGAACACGAGTGCGCCCGTCACGAGAAACGCGGCGAGCAGAAACCGAATGTAACGCGAGCGAGGGTCTTTCACGGCAAAACTCCTTTTTTAAGTCAGTATGCACGGCGGGGCGCGGTTTGATACATGACCGCTGTCGGTCGCGGGCGTACGCAAGAAAAAGGGACGTGTCGGGCGCCGTGCCGCGGGCATACTATTCCGGGAAAAACAAAGGTTTGCCGATTTTTTCTCCGCAGACCTTTTGAAAACAAACGAAAGTGAGGATTCTCCCATGAAATTCAAAACGTTTTGCGAGCGCGTTTCCCATGCGCTGAAAACACACGACCCTGCGGTGAATGCCCGCTTCGATGTCGGCGGGGATTTTTATCGCAACCGCGAGGAGACGTCTCCCGCTTTTTCCTATGCGTTCAAAGGCAATTTTCGCCTGAACCGCCGTCGGATCCTTGCCGCCTGCACCGGTAGTCTTGCAGTCCTGCTGCTCTTCCGCCGCAAACGGAAATGACCGGGGGCGCGGCCGACGCGCCCTTTTTGCTTTTGACACCCGGGGTCTGACCGGGAAATCGCCCGACAGGAGGGGGAAAGGAGCCGCCGCAGTATGGCGTTACATACAGGGCATCGGAAACGTGTCCGAGACAAATTCGAGACAGGCGGCTTTACGCAGTTCGCCGACCATGAAATTCTGGAGGCGCTGCTGTTTGCCGCCGTGCCGTACCGGGATACCAATCCGCTCGCGCACACGCTGATCGAGCGGGGCGGGAGCCTTGCCGGCGCTCTGCGCCTGCCTGCCGAGGCGCTCGCGGGAATCCCATCGGCACCGGAGCGTCTGCCGCTCTTCTTTTCGCTCCTCTCCGAGGCGGGGCGCCGCGCCGCATCGGAGGTACAGCCGGCGGCGACGTACGCCACATTCAGCGCCATACGTGCCCTCGCGGAACAAACCGTCGCCGGGGTGGCGGATGACCGTACCTATGCGCTCTACTTTGACAACGCGTTTCACCTCCTCGCCACCGAAGAGGTCTATTGCGGGTACTACGCATCGAGCGCGTTCCGTGTGCAGGATCTCGTCACGGGGGCGCTCCATGCCCGCGCGACCGCGGCGGTGCTCGTCTCCACGCACGCCGACCGTATCGCACGCCCCGACCCGTATGAAGTGGCGGCATCCCGCCATATGGCATCTGTCCTGCATCTTGTCGGCGTCACGCTCGCCGATCATCTCATCTTTGCCGGCAACGTCTGCGTTTCGGTCGTCAAAGCGTCCGGGGCGCTCACGGACGACCGTGCTCCTGCCGCCAAGCTGAGCGACGGAGAGGAGGGGACGCCGTGACGTCTTCGGAACTGCGGCAGGCGCTTTCCGACCGTGCGCCGGAGAGCCTCACCGACCGGGAACTCCTCGCGGGTCTGCTGTCCTTCGTGCAGCGCGGCGATGCCGAGGCGACCGCCGGGCGCCTCATCGGGACATTCGGGTCGCTCGCGGAGGTCTTCCGGCAGGAGGCATGGCGACTGCGCGCGGAGGGGCTCGGTGAGAGCGCCGCGACCTTCTGCCGGATGATCCTGCCTGCGTGGGGGCGGGCGCGACTCTCGGAATTTCCGCGGGATTTCGTGTTCGATTCCACCGAGAAGCTCGGGCGGTACTTCACCGCCGTCTTCTGCGGAGAGGCGATCGAGAAAGTGTATCTTCTGCTCCTGCGGGAAGATCGTTCTTATCTGTCACTGAAACTGGTTTCCACGGGCTCCGTCAACTCCGCGAACCTCAACACACGCGCCATCGTGGAGGCGGCGCTCTTCGCCGGGGCGCGCTACGCTGCTCTTGCCCATAATCACCCGGGAGGGAATCCGACACCGAGCGCCTGCGACATCGCGACGACTGCCAGTCTGCGGAGCGCCTTCGAGTCCGCGGGCATCGGGCTCGTTGAACATATCGTGACGGCAGGGGAGCGGTACGCGCCGATCCTGCTCTCGTGCGACGGCATCCTCCGGGAGATGCCGACGGACTTTCCCATGGTCTTTGGCGATGCGGAAGATCCCGGCTCCCGCTAAGCCCCCGCGTTCTTTCGCGGGTTTTTTTAGGTGATTCGGCGCATGTGATTTGCCGTATATCCGCACGTTGCCCGGCGTCCGCCGGGGGAAAACAAAAAATTGCGTATCAACCTATACAAACGCACGCGTAAAAAGGTGTGCGGATTGCCGATTGACACTAAAAACGGGTTTTTATATAATATTTGTGTGCAGACCGGACATTTTCCATTCGTCCGGTGCCACGTATTTTTTAGGAGGAATCATATGAAAAGATTCTGGCAGACGTTTCTGCTCCTGCTCCTCGTCGCCGCGATGGTACTGCCCATCGTTGCCTGCGGAGGAAATAAGGACACTACAAACGGTAACGAGATCGACCTTTCCGGTATCGGTTTCAACGGCGCAACCAAGTACGTAAACGGCAGTGAACAGACGCTGACGATCAGCGGTAAACTTCCCGACGGCGTGACGGTACGCTATGAGTACTGGAACGCGGACAACACCGAGAAGGTGTCGGACACCGGTGTGAAGAACGTCGGTACTTATACCGTCCGCGCCATCTTCAGCAAGTCCGGCTTCCCGGACAGGACGCAGACCGCGAAACTCGTGATCAAAGAAGGCACGGCGATCAACCTCGTCAATGTCGTTTTCAGAATCGACAGCGTGGACTATGACGGCGAATATCACAAAGCCACCGAGAAAAACCTGAGAGGTAAATCCAGCCCCGAGCGTACCAAGATCCGTTTCGAATACTGGGACGCGAACAATGAGGTGATGGTGGACAACGGCGATCTCGGCGTCAAAGAGGCGGGCATCTACACGGTTCGCGCCATCTATTCCGATCCGAGCGGGAAGTACGCCGATGCGTATGTGACGGCGCAGCTGATCATCAGCAAGTCCTACCGCGTGACCTATACCGGCCCCGAAGGGACGGTATTCCCCGCCGGCAACCCGTCGATCTACTCGCTCGCCGGTATCAGCGAAGAGAAGATCCTCCTCGAAGATGCGAGACTCGCGGATCATGCGTTCGTCGGCTGGTATGTCATCAGCGCGGGGGTTGAAACGAAGGTGACCGAAATCAGCCGCGCGACCTTCCCGAACGGCGGCGATATCGAGCTCGTGGCGAAGTTCACGCACTACGCCAAGTATCCGCAGCCGTATCAGTATACGACCGGTTCGACCGCAGCTCCCTCTACGCTGCCTGCCATCCCCGGCTACGGCATGACGCAGAAGAACGCCGTCACCATTCTGGACGTCAGCCGGCTCACCAACCAGGAGACGATTGATGAAGACCTGAAGCAGTACGGCATCAAGTACAATAACGCTGTCGGCGGCAACCAGGGTAACTACAACAGCCAGGGCAAGATTCCGGCGGCAATCCCGGCAGCGGGCGGTGGCTACGGTCTCCAGTGGACAGAATATCACTGGCAGGCGGGTGGTCAGTATGCAGCCAGCATGGAAATCCACAGTCCGAACAGCAGCGGCTACACGTTGCAGAACTATGACATGGTCGAGTTCTGGGTCTACTCCGAAAATGCGACCAATCAGGTGTTCACCATCTTCATCATCATGGAAAACGATAAGGTGGCGATGACGTTCGATGTGCACCTCGACTACTCCGGCTGGAAGAAGTTCAGTGTCCGTATCAACGGCGGCAAGAACGAGTTCTATGCACCGGCGCAGACCAGGGACACCATCACGCAGATTCGTTTCATCGGCTTCCCGAGCCCTGACCTCCGTTCCACCGCGGCAAACCTCGCGACCGAAGAGATGAAGGACGTTGTGAACTTCATTTACTTCTCGAACATTTATCTCACCAAGTATGCGAGCGACTACGATGTGCAGACGACGCTCTCCGATGTTGACCTCGTGAGAACGATCGGCAATTTCGCCTCGCTGACGCGCAAGTCGGAACTCGATGACGCGGCTGTGGCGGCGCTCCTCGAAAAGATGAATCTGGACGCCGACGGGACCTCCATCCCGACGGATGCCGCCAGCGTCTTCTCCGATTTCAATGAGCCCGCGAATTCGGCAGATTTCAAGGCCATCTACAAGAGACTGTACGATCTGGCGACGGCATGGAAGTGCACGGGCAACACAACCTATTACAATAACGAGACGCTCCTGAATGCCATCGTCGCCGGTATGAACTACATGGCGGAGCATTCCTATCATCGCGTCGGGAATCTTCCGGCGCTTGATGCGGACATGACGGCGTCCTGCCTCTATATCGCGGATATCATGAATATCCTCGGTGCCCGCCTGAGTGCGGAACATGGGCAGTCCTGGGGCATGGTCGTCCTCCAATACTTCCCGTCCTCGCTCGGTACGTCGGCAGATGCGTTCCTTTCCTCTTATATCAACGCATCCGTGAACATCTGCAGAAGAAACGTCCGTGAGGCGGTGATCGGGCTCGGGCAACTGGCATATGTGTTCTCGAACCGTGAGATCGTCCTGACCTCCTACGATGCGAATATTGCCAGAATCACGGCGCTCCTGTCCGTCGCGACGGAGAATATGCTGCCGGATAAATTTGTCTCGGCATTCTATGACTGGTTCTATGCCTGCATCGACGCGATGACGGTGGACGGGAAGACCCCCGCAGAGCTGACGGCTTACGATATCGTACCGTATCTCCGCGCGGCGCTCCTGCTCTATCCGAGAGCGAATGCAGAGACGCAGAACAAGTTCGCGTCCTACTTGAAGCTTTACCTCGCGAAAGACGCAGGGCTGGAAGCCCGCCTTACCGCTGCGGCAGAGTATGACGCGGAGCTCGTGGCGCTGACTGCCGCTAAGGCAAACAGCACCGCCGCCGCCGAACCGACGGTGGAAGTCGCGACTGTCTATGAAGCAATCGGTACCGCTATCTACAAGACGGCGAACGGTTACGTCATCGTGACGCCGGACGGCGTGTATGCGAAGGGCATTGACGCCTCTGCCATCAGCAAGACGGCAGCCAACGACACCTTCTATGCCTGCGCCGCCAACGGTGCTGTCGCCATGGTGCGCGGCACGCAGCTCATCGCCATCTACAAGGATACCGTGACGGTTGCCGATGCCAGCGCCGGTGCGCTGACGGCAGGAGACGACGATGTGCAGATTCTGGTCGCGGCACCCACGATCAACACCGAGGTTAAGTTCACGGACGGCTTCTTCACGCTGGCTACGACGCCGGTCATCGCCATCGCGAAGAAAGACGGCGCGAACTACCAGCTCACGGTGTATGCATACGCCGGTGCAACCGACCTGTATGTGAAGGGCGTGTTCCGTAACAAGAACCTGTCCGGCTGGGTCGTCGAGGCGGAAGACACCCGCACCATCATTTCCGTGGATCCTACCGCGAAGGATCTGAACGGAAAGGTCGTCGGGAAGATCATCACCCGTACCCTCGAAGCAGGAACGACCGCGGGCGAATAAACCCGAAGACGGTACCCACGGCAAAATCCATTCCACAAAAAATCCCCCGTCGCGTAAGCGGCGGGGGTTCTGTTTTTGAGGAGGACGGGATGCGGTGCTGTTGGACGCGCCGATATACAGACAGCGGCGGAGCGGCGAAGAACGCGCACCCCGCATCCCCTCTTCGCCCGGGACCGTCCGTTCAACGCGTGTTTCCTTTCTAAAAAGACCCCCGGGGCGATTTTTCGCCCCGGGGGGTTATTATGATATCGATATGATATTCTGTTTGGTTCGAGCGCGTCTTCAGCGTACAGTCTCGACCTTGAGGACGTTGGTGGTACCGGTCTGCCCGAGCGGGGCACCGGCGGTGATGACGACCTTATCGCCGACCTCGACGACCTCGGCGCTCTTGGCGCAGTCGATCGCGTGCTGGTACAGCGCGTCGGCACTCGTCTGGTGCAGGGCGAGGACGGGCGTCACGCCCCAGGAGAGGGCGAGCTGGTGGAAAGTCTTTTTATCCGGCGTGCTGGCGACGATCGCCTGCTTCGGACGGAACTTGGAGGCGCGGCGGGCGGAGAGCCCGGACTCCGTGACGGCGATGATGGCTTTCGCACCGAGGTCGCGCGCCAGAATGCAGGCGGCATCACAAACGGCACCGGTGCTGTCACCGAGGTCGTAAACAGGGTCGAGGGAGCCGAAAGCGTTCTGCTCGAGCGCGTCGCACTCCGCCTGCTCGACGATCTTGGACATGACGCTGACGACACGCGCGGGGTGATCGCCCATGGCGGTCTCGCCCGAAAGCATGACGGCGGAGGTGCCGTCGAAGACGGCGTTCGCCACGTCGCTGATCTCCGCACGGGTCGGGGTCATAGAGTGAATCATGGATTCGAGCATCTGGGTCGCCGTGATGACCATCTTGCCGGAGCGGTAGCAGGCGCGGATAAAGCGCTTCTGAATCCCGGGGAGTCTCTCAAACTCGACCTCGACCCCCATATCGCCGCGCGCGACCATAATGCCGTCCGCGTGCGCGAGGATCTCCTCGAAGTTCTCGACCCCCTCGTTGTTCTCGATCTTGGCGATGATGCGGATATTGTGCCCGCCGTAGTAGTCGAGGAAACGGCGCATCGCGATGACGTCCTCTTTGCACCGCACGAACGATGCCGCCACAAAGTCGACGTCATGCTCGATACCGAAGCGCAGATCCGCTTCGTCACGCGGGCTCATGAAGGGCATATTCAGGTGGATATTGGGCAGGTTGATGCCCTTGTGGTTGGAGATCTGACCGCCGACCGTGACGCGGCAGACGACGTCCGTCTCATTGGTGCTCTCGACGGAGAGGATGACTCTGCCGTCGTCGATGAGTACCCGGTCGCCGGCGTTGAGCTCGTTCGGCAGATTCGCGTAGGTCATACTGACTTGTGTCCCGTCGCCGAGAATATCGCGGTTCGTCAGCGTGAAGAGTTCGCCCTCCGTGAGCGTCACTTTACCGTCGCCCGAGAAGTTACCGAGACGGATCTCGGGCCCCTTGGTATCCAGCATGACAGCCGCCGGCATTTTCAGGCGGTCACGCACGCGGCGGAACATCGCGATGGCCTTTGCGTGCTCTTCATGTGTGCCGTGTGAGAAATTCAGACGCGCGACATTCATGCCGTTCTTCAGCATTTCTGTGATGACTTTTTCGTTGGTACTGGCAGGTCCCAGGGTGCATACAATCTTTGTTTTTTTCATGTGTTACCTCCGTCCCGATATTTCGGCACAACTTTTCCCATATATCATTATAGCAGGAATGAATGCTTTTGACAAGCTTTTACCTTGACTTAAGAATGAGATTTTGCTACAATGGGGGCGTCTCGGGGGAATTGCCCCGCGGCAGGAGGTTTGTCACATGGAAACGGTTTTGAACAATCAGAATTTTCAGTCGGAGGTGCTCGAGGCGGACGGTCTTGTGCTCGTCGATTTTTTTGCCCGCTGGTGCGGGCCCTGCAAGATGATTGCGCCGCATGTCGAAGCGCTCGCAGAGCGTTATCCCGCGCTGAAAGTATGTCGGCTGGACGTCGATGAAGCGACGGAGACGGCGATCCGCTACGGTGTTTCGTCGATTCCCTCGCTCCTCTTTTTCCGTGACGGGGCGGTCGTGGAGACGCTCGTCGGCTATCGGTCGGAGGAGGAGCTCTGCGAGGTGACGGAGGGACTTCTGTGATCCGCCTGAACCCGGATCCGAAGGTGGTCGCCGAGATCCGAGCCGGGCTCGAAGCAAAAGGGGGGTACTGCCCTTGCCGCGTCGGGCGGCTCCCGGAAAACAAATGCATCTGTGAGGAGTTCCGCCGTCAGATGGCGGACCCGAATTTTCACGGATACTGTCACTGTGGGCTCTACTATAAGGAATAAGCATCCATGATTGTATGTACGGTATCCGACCTCGGACTTTCGTTCGGGGCGGATGAAATCTTCCGGGGGCTGACTTTCTCGGTCTCGGAGGGGGACAGGGTCGGCATCATTGGGGTCAACGGAGTGGGCAAATCCTCGCTCTTCCGCTGTATCACGGGCGAATATACGCCGACCTCGGGGCAGGTGTTTCTTGCGGGCTCGACCACGGTCGGAATGCTCGCGCAGGATACCGACCTCTCCTATCTCGGCGACATGACGCTCGCCGATTATGTCCTCTCCGCTTTCCCGGAACTGACGGCGCTCGAGGGGGAGATCGCGCGCACGGAAGAGGCGCTTTCCATGGCTGACGGAGAAGAGGCGGCGCGGCTCTCGGGGGCGCTGAACGCGCTCCACGCGCGCTACGACGACCTCGGGGGGCGGACATACCGTGCCCGAGCGCGTTCGCTCCTCGCCAAAATGGGGTTCCCGGAGCCGGAGCGCACGGTCGGCGCGCTGTCGGGCGGGCAATACACGCGCCTGTCCCTTGCCAAACTGCTCGCACGCGAGCCCGACCTGCTCCTGCTCGACGAGCCGACGAATCATCTTGACATTGATGCCCTGACGTGGCTGGAAGAGTATCTTTCCGCTTATCGGGGGACCTTTCTTGTCATCTCGCACGACCGGTATTTTCTCGACCGTGTGACGAATAAGACGTTCTGGCTCCGCCGCGGGGGCGGGCGGCTGTACCCCGGCTCCTACTCGGCGGCGAAAGAGCGCGAGGCGGAGGAAGAGGCGTCGCGCGAGCATCGCTATCGCGAACAGCAGAAGGAAATCGGCAAGATCCGCGCCAATATCGAATTTCAGCGTCGGTGCGGGCAGGAGCACAACTTTGTCACGATCCGCTCCAAGGAAAAACAACTTGCACGCATGGATCTTGTCGCCAAGGCGGCGCCGCCGGAGCGCAATATCCGTATCAGTTTCGCGACGGAAGAGGCGTCTGCCGAGCGCGTTCTGGAAGTGCGGCATCTCACCTTTTCGTACGGTACGGCACCGCTCATTACGGATCTGAATTTCCTTGTACGGCGCGGGGAGTGTGTGCTGTTCCTCGGTGCCAACGGGTGCGGGAAGTCCACTCTGATGAAACTGATTCTTGGGCGCCTCGCGCCGCAGCACGGCGTTACGGAACTCGGGTACAATATTAAGATCGGGTACTACGACCAGGAGAACCGCGGGCTCGACCCTGCAGGGACGGTGTACGGCGAGATGCGCCGCGCGCATCCTGCGATGCCCGAGACGGAGCTGCGCTCCGCGCTCGCGCTGTTCCTGTTCGGTGCCGACGACATGGACAAGCCGGTGTCGGTGCTGTCCGGCGGGGAGAAAGCGCGACTGTCGCTCGCGATCCTCGTCAAACAGAAGGTGAATCTTCTCCTGCTCGACGAGCCGACGAACCACCTGGACGTCGGCTCCCGCGAGGCGCTGGAGACGGCGCTCGCCGCGTTCCCCGGGACAATCCTCGCCGTGTCGCATGACCGTTACTTTATTTCGCGGCTCGCGACGCGAATCATCGAACTTGATCGCGCCGCCGACGGGGGGCTCTGGGATTACCCGCTGGAATCCTATGACGACGCGTATGACGCCTATCTCGCCCTGCGGGAAAAGCGGACGGAGGGTGTTGTGAAGCCCGTCGCCGCCCCGTCGGCAGAGAAGCTACGGTTCGAGGCGCAGAAGCGCGAGATCGCCGGTCAGCGTGCCGCTGCCCGCAAAAAAGAGCGTGCCGCGGCGCGTGCCGAGGCGCTCGAAAAGGAGCTCGCGGCGCTCGAGGAGGAATTATACGGGTCCGCGGCAAGTGACTATGTGCGTGCGGCGGAGATCGATGCACGCAAGGGAGAAATCGAAGAGGAGCTGCTCTCGCTCTATGAGGAAATTCTCTGACAGAATACGGAGAGGAGCCTGAAAAACAGGCTCCTCTTTGTTAATCGTTCGGGATAATGGCAACGCCGTCAAGCAGACTTTCGTAGCAATCGCCGATGTCGGGGACGGTCAGCCGCACGCCGGCAATATGGATAAAGCGATCCTGATCGTAGGTATAGCTGGACAGGGGTCGGTCAAGGGCGTCATTGGACTGCGCGGCGACGAGCGCGCCGCCGTCCTCGTCGAAGCCGATGAGGAGCAGGGAATGATACCAGCCCTCGTCCTCACGGTACAGCTGGATGACGTCGCCCGGCTGCGCCTCCTCGAGCGGTACCTCCCGTCCGAAGGGACCGGGGCCCATATTGGTGGTGAGGAAGTTGTAGAGAAATTCCACCCCCGTCCAGGAGGCGCTCCGATTCGCCTCGGTCAGGTAATACCAGCCGTAGACCGGGGTATAATTCATGGTGCAGCTCCCGGCGTAGATGCACTGGGAGACGAAGTTGGTGCAGTTGCCGCCGCGCCCGGTATAATCCACGAACAGGGGGTTGCGGCTGAGTGCCCATTTGCGCGCATAGGTGACTGCCCGCTCCCGCAGGTAGGTCTTGGTCACAAGCATCTGTTTTTCTCCTTTCGGACCGTTCATTTCAGTCTATGTTGCCGAAAAAGCATCCGACACAAAGGGAAAACGGAAAATCGTCTTGCGCGCGTGCGGATTTAGGAGTATAATAGGGAAGTATTACGAAAAAAGGAGTTTTATCTCAATGGAGAAACTCGCAATTATCGACTGCGGCGGGCAGTACACCAAAGTCATCGACCGCAAGATCCGCGAGGCGGGCGTCTATACCGACATTCTGCCGATGGGCGTGTCTGCGGAGAAACTGCAGGGCTACGATGCCATGATCCTCTCCGGGGGACCCGCGAGCGTCTGGGAGAGCGGCGCTCCGACCTATGATCCCGCTATTTTTGACATGGGGATTCCGACCCTCGGCATCTGCTACGGCATGCAGATGATCGTCGACCATTTTGGCGGCACGGTCGCGCCGGAGGTTAAGACGGAGTACGGTCAGATCGAGATCGATGTCGATCCGACGTGCCCGCTGTTTGCCGGGCTTTCCAAACGGGAAAAAGTATTGATGAGCCACGGCGACGCCGTGAGCGTGATTCCCGAGGGCTTCCGCACGGTCGCGTCGACCGGCGGCGTCTGCGCCGGGGTCTGGAACGAGAAGCTCCGCATCGCCGGGGTGCAGTTCCACCCGGAGGTGGATCCCACCGTACACGGTGTGGAAATTCTGCACAACTTTGTCCGCGGTATCTGCGGGCTCAAAGAGACGTACGCGCTCGAGGATCGTATCGAGACGTCGATCCGCGCCATTCGTGAGAAAGTCGGCGACGGGAAGGTCGTTGTCCTTGTCAGCGGCGGCGTCGACTCTGCCGTGACGGCGGCTCTACTGGTGCGGGCGCTGAAGCCGGAACAGGTATACGGGATCCATATCGACCACGGCATGATGCGGAAGAACGAATCCGACCTCATCTGCGAGAACCTTGCAAAACTCGGGCTGACGCAGATGCAGCGTATCAACGCGGAGGACGCTTTCTTCCACACGCCCCTCGTGATCGACGGTGAGCAGTATGCACCCCTTTCCGAGACCTGCGAGCCGGAGAAGAAACGCGCCATTATCGGGCATATGTTCTTTGTCGTGACTGAAGAGGCGGCGAAGAAGCTTGATCTCGATTTCGAGACGGCGTTCCTCGGGCAGGGGACACTCCGCCCCGACCTGATCGAGTCCGGCAACCCGGATGTCAGCGGGTACGCGAAGAAGATCAAGACGCATCATAACGATGTCGGCATCATCCGCGCGCTCCGCGATAAGGGGCACGTCATCGAGACGAACTGGGACTGGCACAAGGACGAGGTGCGGCAGGTAGCCCGTATGCTCGGGCTCGACGAGGAGATCGCCTCCCGTCAGCCGTTCCCGGGCCCCGGTCTCGGTGTGCGTATCCTCTGCACCGACGACGGAAAGACAGCCGATGCCGAGAAGTCCGGGCTTCTCGCCGATTTTATGGCGGGACAGGACGTGCCGTTTGCGGCGGCGCTCGCGCCGATCCAGTCGGTCGGCGTACAGGGTGACCACCGCTCCTATCGGTCGCTCGTGATTCTTTCCGGCGCCGGGCTTACGCCGGATTTCGATACCCTCTACAAGACGGCAAAGACCATTCCGAACGAGCTGAATTTCGTCAACCGCGTGGCGTATCTTCTGAACCGCCGCGAGGTCGGCGGCACGCTCCACAGCGTGCGTAGCCGGATCTGCCGCGAAGAGGCGGATCTGCTCCGGGAAGCAGACGCCATTGTGACGAGCGAGATCATGCGCCCGATGGCGGACGGGAAGTGCCATATCGCGCAGTGCTTCGCCGTTCTGCTCCCTGTCGGCGTCGGAGACAAGTTCTCGATTGCCGTCCGTGCCGTCGTGACGAACGACTTTATGACGGCGCAGTCCGCCGTCCCCGGTGTGGATTTCCCCGAGGACGCACTCGCGAACATTGTCCGCCGCATTGAGGCGGCAGGGCTCCCCGTCGACATGATCCTCTACGACGTGACCGGCAAGCCGCCGGCAACCGTCGAGTGGGAATAAGCGAGGGGAACACGGGCGGTTGGTAGTTGCCCCCGAGTTATCGAATACTTTTCCGACCGAAAGCCGCGGCGTGCCGCGGCTTTCGGTTTTTGTGTCCCCGGGAATCTTGACAAACCGCGCCGCGTTTGCTATACTGAAACGGCAAGTCAAAAGCCGCCCCGCAAGCGGGCAAGCCGCACGCGGCAGGCATGATTCCATAAAGATTTCGGAGACGCATTTCGGGTTGACGACCGAATGCGGCAAAGCAAAACCATTTGGCAAGCCGAACGAAAACGGCTACGCATTTTTTCACAATACGGAGAGGTATCGAAGCGGTCACAACGAGGCGGTCTTGAAAACCGTTTGGGGGCAACCCCACAAGGGTTCGAATCCCTTCCTCTCCGCCAAAATACAGCAAAAGCTGTACC
>SFZB01000056.1 GCA_004558975.1 bacterium | reverse complement strand
CGCTCCTCCTTCTCCGGGGTCGGGCAGGTGCCCGACAGGGTGCCCTCACAGTATATGAAATCCCCTCCCGGAAAAATTCTGGCGGGCTCCCCTCTTTTGACTTGTTTCGCATCGGGCGGATGCTACCATGGGGACAGGAGGTACGAACGATGGAATGTACAGTCACCACAAAATCGGCGGAGGAAGAAATCGACCCCGCCCTGATTCTGCCCAATCCGGCACAGCCGCGCCGCGACTTCCCGGAGGACGAGCTGTATCAACTCGCGGACAGCATCCGTCGGTACGGCATCCTGCAACCGCTGACCGTCCGCCGTCGCTACGGCGACTCGGGCGTCCTATATGAACTGATTGCGGGCGAGAGGCGCCTTCGGGCGGCGGTCATCGCGGGGCTCGGACGCGTCCCCTGCCGCGTCCTGCATATCTCGGCGGAGCAGAGCGCGGAGCTTGCAATCATCGAGAATATCCAGCGCCGCGATCTCACCCCTTTTGAGGAAGCGACTGCGATTTCCCTACTCCTCAAGCAGTACGGCGTGACGCAGGAAGAGCTGGGTGAGCGGCTCTCCGTCTCTCAATCCTATATCGCAAACAAGTTGCGGCTCCTGCGCCTTTCGGAGGACGAACAACAGGATCTGCTCGCCGCCGGGCTCACGGAGCGGCACGCGCGGGCACTCCTGCGTCTGTCCGACCCCAAACGCCGCCGCGCGGCGCTCAATCATGTCATCGCAAAGAACTTCAATGTTGCGCAAACGGAGCATTATGTAGAAGAACTGCTCGCGCGGGAGGCAGGCACCAAGCGAAAAAGCGTCAAAGGCTCCATCGCCGACCTGCGGCTCTTCTACAACTCCCTCAACCGCGCGCTGCACATCATGCGCGGCGCGGGCATGCAAACGGGCTGTGAAAAGAAAGAGACGGAAGACGGAGTGGAGCTCACCATCTTCATCCGTAAAAAGCAGCCGCACGCATAACCTCCCGAAAATCTTTGGCAGACCCGCCCGCGGGTCTGCTTTTTCTTTTTCCGGGAGAGCGCTCCGATTCTCTTCCCGGGAGAGCGTTTCAATTCTCTTCCCGGGGGAGCACTCCAAAGCGTTTTACGGGATAAAAGCAGACCGTCGGCGGCAGGAGGTGCCGCTCCTGCCGTCATGTCCGAAAAACGGTGCGTGTTCCGCTGCCTTTCGCCTTGACAGCGGCAGGGGCGTGCGGTAAAATAGAAGTGGATTCTAATAGATTAAAATGTGAAGGAGGGCGACGGTGTGTTTTACGATGCCTGCATTCTCTCGCGGGATCCCGCGTTTGCACAGTTCCTGCGCCTGACGCTGCGGCGGCGGCTGTCCTCCGTGACCGTCTACGCCGGTGACGCACCGATTCCGCAGGCGGCGCGCTATGTCGTCGACCTCGACACTTGCCCCCTCCCCGAGGGGCTCGGGGGAGAGGTACTCTGCACGGCACGACACGGCACAAGACCCGCAGATGCGCCGTATCTCTGGGCAGATCGCCCTTTTCGCCCCACGCGTCTGCTCGCGCTCTTCGGGCTGATCGATGAGGTGGACGCGCACGATCTCGTACTGATCCCGGAGCGTCGGGCGGTACGGCTCGGGCGGGAGGAGATTTCGCTCTCCGCGACCGAATATGCCCTGCTCGCCGCGCTCGATGCCGCCCGCGGCACGTATCTGACGCGCGAGGAACTGCTCGCCGCAGTGTGGGGCGATGACGGGGAGGAGCCCGGTATCCTCGGAGTTTACATCCACTATCTGCGCCGCAAGATTGAAAAAGACGGTGTAAAACGCATATTTTCCTCGCGCGGGCGGGGATACCGACTGGGAGGTGAAACGGAATGCTGACACTCATTCTCGGCGATGCCGGCAGCGGCAAGACCACGAAGATCGCCGAAGCCATCAAAGCCGGTGTTGCCGCAGGGCGCCGCATTTTTCTCATCGTCCCCGAGCAGGAGACCGTCTCCTGCGAGCGTATGATGGCGGAACAGCTCCCGCCGTCCGCTCCTCTCACCTTTGAGGTCACGAACTTTACGCGTCTCAGCGACACGGTTTTCCGTCAGACCGGGGGACTTGCCGGGGCGACGGCGAGTGCCGCCGCCGAACAGGTACTCATGTGGCGCACGCTCGTCGAACTCGCGCCCCTCCTCAAGACCGTCAAGGAACGCCCGAACGTCGGCACGGTCGAACGCATGCGCGGGATTATGGCAGAGCTCCGCGCCGCGCGCCTGGACGCCGCGATGCTGGACGCCGCCGCGCGGAACGTCACCGACCCCGCGCTGAAGGACAAACTCGCTGACTACGCGCTCATCGCCGCCACCTACCGCGATCTGCGCGGCGAGGCATACACGGGCAGTGCCGACCGGCTCGACAGGCTCGCGGAAATGCTCACACGCTACCGCCCGCTCGACGGTTATGAAATCTACATAGACGGATTCTCCAGTTTCACGGAACAGCAATATGCCGTCCTCTCGGCGCTGCTCGCGCAGGCAGATGTAACCCTCGCCCTGTGTCTGCCCGAGAACGCGGCAGAACAGATCTCGGCGGCGGACGCCCTGCACACGGAGGAGCGGCTGACGCGCCTTGCCGGCGCCCTCTCGGTCCCCGTCCGTAAGACCGTGCTCACCGGGCGGCGGCGGTGCCGCTCGGCGGTTCTCGGATTTGTCGCGCCGCGCCTGTTCCGTGCGGACTATGACACGCTTGCGCCGTGGGGCGGCGCCCCGGACGATGCCCTGCGTCTTATCGAAGCCTTCGACCCGATGGAAGCCTCCGATTTCGTCGCCTCCGATATTCTGCGCCGTGTGACATCGGGAGAAGCACGTTTCCGCGACTGCACCGTCGTCTGCGCAACGAACGTTTACCGCGGCATCATTGATGCCGCGCTCCGCAAGTGCGGGATCCCCTACTTCTTCTCTGCCCGCGACACGCTCCTCACGCTGGAGCCCGTCAAGCTGATTCTTTCGGCGATCGCGATCGTGGTCGGCGGCTGGCGTCGTGAAGACGTCCTCACCTATCTGAAATGCCCACTGTCCGGCGTTGCACAGAGCGACGCGGACGCGATCGCGCTCTATGCCGAGACGTGGGATCTCGAGGGGGCAGATCTCCGCACGACCGCCGACTGGAAGATGTCGCCCGACGGATACGGTGCCGCCCACACCAAAGGGCGCGCCCGCTATAACGAACGACTGCTCGTGCGTATCAACGATGCCAGACGACGCTACCTCCCGCAGCTCCTCTCACTCTCGGCGGCACTCTCCGAAGAGCGCTCAACGCCCCTGCGCATCCGTGCGCTGACAGAATTTCTGCTGTCTCTCGACCTGCCCTCGGCGCTTGACCGACGCGCCGAAGAACAGCGGCTCGCGGGCGACAACGCCGCCGCGGAGGACACGGCGCGCATCTGGGACGTCATCTGCGACACGTTCGACACCCTGACGACGCTCGCGGGCGACACCGAGATGAATCTCGCCGAATTCAGCGACCTCTTAAAACTGCTCTTCCGCGCCGTCACAATCGGGCAAATCCCGGCAAGCACCGAGGAAGTCACGGTTGCGGACGCCGCGACCGTGCGCTCCGGCAACGTCAGACACGTCTACCTGCTCGGTACCACCGAGGGTGTTTTCCCCGGGGACGTCACGGAGGGGCGCTCCTTCACGGAGCACGAGCGCGAAGCGCTCCTCGCCGCCGGGCTCCCCGCCACCGACGCGACCGATCTGCGCGCCGCACGGGAACTCTTTGCCTTCTATCGTGCGCTCATGATCTCTTCCGACTCCGTTACGGTCCTCTGGACACGTTCGGACGCCGCGCTGAAACCGGTGCTGCCCTCCGACGCGATCCGACGTCTCCGCTATCTTGTCGGCGATGCTTATCCCCTCCTGACACCGCAGCTGTCCGAGACGCCCGAGGCGCTGATGGCACCCGCGCTCGCGCGTGAACGACTGGGACAAATGGCGGGCACTCCGCTCGGCACGGCGGCGGATGCCGCGCTCGGCATGACGGAGAGTGATGCGGCACATTATCGGAATCTGTTTCTGCGGCTCCGACCGGAGACCGCCGCCCTGCAGTACCCGGGCGACCTCCGCCTGACGCAGACGCGCGTCCAGAGTTACAAACAATGCCCGCTCTCCGACTTCTGTCGGTACGTGTTGCAGTTGCAGCAGCCGGAGCGTGCCGGGTTCCGCGCCGACACCGCCGGTACCTTCGTCCACGCCGTACTCGAGAAATTCCTGCGGCTCGCCGGTGAGCGCGGGGTGGACTATCATGCCCTGGACGCCGAAAAGCAAGCAGGACTCCTCGCCGAAGTCTTCCCTGCCGTCATCGCGGAAACGCTCCCCGCCGGGGAGGATCGCAAGCCGCGGGTCGCACACCGCCTCTCCCGTCTCCGCGACATTACAACCGCCGCCGTCGCGAGAATCTGCGAGGATCTCGCACACACGGAGTTCGTCCCGGTCTTTGAAGAGCTGAAGATCGGCGACAACCATCCGAACGCCCCCGCCCCCTATACCGTGCGTGCGGAAGACGGCAGAAACCTGTGTGTGTACGGCACGATTGACCGTGTCGACGCCTACCGGGCGGGCGAAAACGTCTTTGTGCGCGTCATTGACTACAAGACGGGCAAAAAGGATTACAACGAAAAGAAAGCCATCGAAAAGAGCGACTTTCAGCTGGTGCTGTATCTTTCGTCGCTCCTCGCGAGCAGGAATGCCGACTTCCTACGCACGTTGGGGGTGGGAGACGGCGGGCAGCTCCTGCCCGGAGGCGTTCTGTATCTCTCCTCGCTGACGCAGGACACGTCGGTCACAGCGCCACCGGAAGCGGCAGACGCAGAGAGAACCTCCGGCGCAAGCGCCCTCGCGGAAAAGGGCATCTACTTCGAAGACCCGCGCCTCACCGGTGTAATCGACGACCGCGCCCCCGACGCCGGGCTCCCGAGTGCCCGTTCGATACTCCCGAGAGAGCATCTCGACACCCTCGTGGAAGCCGCGGAAGCCTCGCTCCGCGAAACCGCCGCCGGCATGACCGGTGGGGTCATCCGGGCAATCCCGCAGCAAAAGGGCGAGAGCCACTGCGCCTATTGCGCCTTCCGCTCCGTCTGCCGCGCGGCGCTCCCGAAGTGACGGTATCCGTCAGCACAGTGCTCTGCAGGATACACGAAAGCGGAATCCGACGACATAGCAAAGCAACGGGGAGGCGCCGTATTTTTCGGCGTCTCCCCGTCAAAACAGCCACGGCATCGCCGTGGCTGTTTTCTTTGATTCGTAATTCCGACCGAAAAAGCAATCCGTCGCATAGATACCATCAAGCGGAAAGGCAAGCGGCATCATGTGTAGATCCCTTTTGCCTCCTGTTCGGCACGGCGGGTCAGCCAACAGCGGCGGCACATCGCCTGATAACGTCCGTTCCCGCCGAGGCAAACCTGTTCGCCGTGGTACAGCACATTCCCGTTATCGTCGAAACGCGCGTTGACCGTCGCTTTCGCGCCGCAACGGCAGACCGACTTAATCTCCGAAATAGACTCCGCAATCTCGAAAAGGCGTCTTGAGCCCGGGAACAGGTGCGTAAGGAAATCGGTCGCCAGCCCGAAGCACAGCACAGGTACATTGAAATCAATGACAATCTGCCCGAGTTCGTCCACCTGCTCCGGCGTGAGAAACTGGCACTCATCGACAATGATAACGTCCGAGGAACGGTATTCTCCTGCATAGAGCGCATATAGATTGCAGTCAAGCGGCACGGATAGTGCCGGAGCGGAAAGCCCGATCCGCGACTGCACGTTATTCAGCCCGTCACGGGTATCGGTCATCGGCTTAATGAGCATGACTTTCATACCACGCTCTTCGTAGTTAAACTTGGTAATCAGCGCCTGTGCGGTCTTGGAACACCCCATCGCGCCGTATTTGAAATACAGTTTTGCCATTCTCGGGCCTCTTTCCTAACTGAAATGCAAAGGTCGGATACACAGGGCGATGCCCGGTTTTCCGGCACATCCCCGTAAAATCCTCGCACAAACCGCAACGCACACGAATGTCGGCAAGAACCCTTGCGGAGTTACGTCGTGGCTTCTTATTCGATGCGGTCGAAGATAAGCGGGCGGGGCTCCGGCGGGAGACTCCCGATCGTCGTCGCGGCAAGGAAACGCCGCTCCGCCTCGTCAAGGCTCTCCTCACGGGCGGTGTAAAGCGTCGCGATTCTATCGCCGGCCACAACTGCCTCTCCCGTCTTCTGATCGAGG
>SFZB01000055.1 GCA_004558975.1 bacterium | reverse complement strand
CAGTGTGTTCCGCAAGAACGCCGCCGCCGAAGGCGCCGAGGCCGCCGCTCCCACCGAGACGCTGATCCCGATGGAAGAGGCAGTGGTTGAAGAGAAACCAGTCGAAGAGACGGCACCTGCTGTAGCACCGGCACCGGTCGAAGAAGCGCCCGTTGAAGAAACTCCCGTAGAGGAAGCACCCGTAGAGGAAGCACCCGCAGAGGAAGCACCCGTAGAGGAAGCACCCGCGGAAGAGGCTCCCGCGGAAGAGGCTCCCGCAGAGGAAGCACCCGCAGAGGAAGCTCCCGCGGAAGAGGCTCCCGCGGAAGAGGCTCCCGCAGAGGAAGCACCCGCAGAAGAAGTTCCTGCAGAGGAAGCTCCCGCTGAGACGCCTTCTGCAAAACAGCCTGCTACCGGCACTGCCGCGAAGAAACGTGGCTTCGGGCATTTCCTTGCCCGTGCGCTGTTCGGCAGCAAAAAATAAGACAGGACACCACTTCGGTGAGCAGGTGCCGACTACCTGCTCACCTTTTTTTGAGAGGTCATATGAATCGATATCTGAATCCGGTTACACGGACGATCAGCCTGGTTTGCGGCATGGTCACGTTCAGTGTTGTGACCCTGATCTGTTACGCGTGCAGCGTCCACCGCCCGTACGCGTGGGGGATGCTTGCGGGAGGGGCGGCGGTTTTGCTGACGCTCATGGTGCTCGCGCTGATTATTCGCCACGAGTGTCTGAAACTGGCGGAAGCGGGCAGTCGCGTCGGCGGGCAGATTGTGTGCTTTGTGTATGCGACCATGCACTATGAGGGTAAGCCTCGTCGCGCCTATGTCTTTTTGACGCCGGATCGGGTTCATTTCTACCTGTGGGATAAAAAGCCGTATCTGGAGACGACGGTAGACCGCGAGGGGCTGACCGTCACCTGCGCCGACGATTGCGAGCGTCTGACTCTGCATACCGAGGGGGAGGACGACGATCTGCTCCTGACCGGGAAAGAACTCAATGAACTGGTGCACATCATGTACGAGAACGGGTATGTCCTGTGCATGGAAGGCGGAGAGGAGGGATCCCCCTGTGTATGATGAACTGACGGAAGTCGATATACAGAAAATGCGGGACGAACTGAAGTACCGCTATGAGGTACTGGCGCCCGCGCTCGGTGCGGAAGTCAAGCGTACGCGTGAATACGGCGATCTCTCCGAGAACGCGGAGTACAAGGTCGCGAAGCAGGAACGAAACAAGAACCGCAGTCGCATTCGCTATCTGGAGGCGATGATCCGCACGGCAAAGGTGATTCCCGCATCGTCTGCGCCCGACGTGATCGGACTGTTTGACCATGTGACCTATTACCGCGCCGACATCGATAAGACCAAAACGATCCAGATTGTGACGACCCTGCGACAGGACGCGCTCGCCGGATTTATCAGCAAGGAGTCGCCTCTCGGGCACGCTCTCCTCGGACACCATGCGGGGGAGCGCGTGACGGTGGTCGTCTCCGAAACCAAACAGTATGAACTCGAGATTGTGTCGTTCGAGAAGGGGGAGGATAATACCGACCTCCCGATCAGCACGTTTTGACCCCCGGCGCACCTCTCTCCATACAAAACGCGACAGCGAAGATTCGCTGTCGCGTTTCTGTTTTCGGTATCTTTTGGACTTTGCTTGTCGGCGGTTCCGGCTGTTTCGTCGCCGCCGCGTGCCGGCACCGTCATGATGGACGGAAGGGCGCCGGTGAGGGAGCGTCAGATGTCGCTTTCCCGCGCCTTCGCGGCTTTGGCTCGCAGTTCCGCCTCATAGGCTTTGCGTGCCGCCGGGGGCATGGGCGCGTCCTTGTCCCAGGCAAGATAGGTCTCGCCCCGCGCCGCGAGCCGCACGGTCATCGCGTCGATGAGTTGCCGCCGCACCATTTGGGTCGTTTCCTCCCGGGAGAGGTCTTTGTAGGCATCGTAGGGAATGGGGGGGAGAAAATGCACTTCGGGGTGTACACGGGCAAATATGTTGTTTCGATTCATGGAACGGTGGGTGTCCACGAGCAGGACGGGGACAATCGGACAGCGGGCGAGATACGCCGAGAAGAAACAGCCGTTGTGGAAGTTCTGGATGCTGTTGCGGTTGCCGTCGTAGCCGCCCTCGGGAAAGACAAGGAACCGCGCACCGTCCCGCACTTTCTCTCCCATGGAACGAATGATACGAAGCTGCTGACGAGGGTGTGCGAGGTCGATATGCTCTCCGTCGAGGAGCGACATGACCTGTTTGACCCCCGGTTTATCCGACTGGTGCGTCTCCATCAGAACCCCGATGGGTGACGGCATGGCGCGTATGACGGCGAGGGCATCGTATTTTCCCTGATGATTGGCGATGAGGAGATAGCCGCCCGCATCATCGGGCGGGAGATTTTCGAGCCCGTATATTCGTGGGGCGGTATTGGTACACACTTCACAGACGCGCACGAACTTCTTCGCGAGACGGAAGCGCTGTTCCATCGTGTAGGCGTCGCTGTGCTTCAGTATATAATTGGCACGGAAGATCAGGAGCAGGAGCGGGAACCAGCCGATGACGAACATGAAGATAAATGAAAACATAGGTCGGCTCCTTTCCCTCAAAATCTTGTACATTATAGGAACTGAATATTAACTTTGTATAAACAGACCCTGACGGAATTCGTCTTGACAGCGGGGCGTCAATATGCTAGAATTTCCGTATCACATGAAAAAAGGAGGAGCCGTTATGAACTGCGTCAACTGTAACAGTCGTCTGTTTTTGTTCAATGAGACGGAGGAACTGTATCCCGGCTCCGAACTCGTATTCTGTTCTTCCTGCCGGAAAAGAATCGCGCCTTTCCTCGAGGATCCGAACCGCTATCCCACCCATGCCGAGCATCTGGAGGCGTGGAAACGGGATCTTACCGCCGTCGGCGTGACGCCGCGCGGTATGCAGGCGCTCAGCGCGTACTGCGCGTACCTTGACAGGATCACGCCCAAACGGCAGGAACCGCGCGAGACCGCGCGGGACGAGCAGCCCGTGCCTTCGACCCGCCCCGCCGCACAGCCGCCGATTGCCGTCGTGCCGATGAAGGAGGTCGCGGGGAAGATTACGGAACTCAGCGATCAGGTGGATTCCATGCGAGGGAAACTCTCGCGCATGGCGCGCACCGTGCGCTACGCGCTGTGGGCGGCGATCGCCGCCGCGGCTACCGGGCTTGGGAGCCTGATTGCCCTTGCGGCAAATCTAGCGGGGTGTGCCTGACGATGAAATATCTTTGTGCGGCGGATCCCGCCGCGTTTGATACCTTCCTTGACGCGCGGATCGCGGAGCGCAACGCAAAGATGCCCAATCCCGCCTACCGTTACGAGCGTGTGCCCGCCGATGACGGGTTTGAAGCCGTTCGTGTGTACCGCGGGCATGACTATGATCTGATTGCCGTCATGGAGACGGGCGTGGAGGACGGTTTCCTCTCGCTCAATGTGCAGTTTGAAGATATTCCCGCGTGCGTCTCGCGCAGGGGTGAAAGCGGGGAGCTTTCCGATGGCACCGCGCGAACCGTGGCGGATGTGACCGCGGCGGACGATACCACTGAGGACGCTCAGCCGCTTGAGGAGCCGTCAATCGCTCCGAAAATAGCCGCTTATGTCACGAAACTTTTGATAGTCTCCGTTTTCCTCTGGGCATCCGTGTGGGGGATCTCCTACCTGCTCGGGAATCGGAATGCATGGCTCCCGCTGATCGCCCCCGTTTGCTATCTTCTGTTCTTTGCTGTTTCGCGGAGCATCACCTATCGCCCGCGTGACGCCAGAGGAGACTTTGCCGCGTTTTTGGAGAACGACCTCGCGGCGACGCCCTGCGAGCCGGAGGAAGAGCCGGAAGAGACGCCGGAGGGAGATTCCGACGTGCCGTCGCCCGAGGCGAGCGTCCCCGCCGGAGAGGGAAAAGCCGAGGATTCCGAGGCGGTCGGAAACGATCCCGACGCCGAATGAGTCCGGGTATGATAAACACAGAGCGGAGCCGCAGAAATGCGGCTCCGCTCTGTTCTGTTCGCTTTTGTGTTACGCTTCTTTGTAGAGGACAAAGGCGAGGATCGCCTGTACCAGCATCGTGGTCGGAATGGTGATAAAAGGGAAGTGACGCGACGGCGTCTGCTGGACCAGTCCCAGAATGAAGTAGGCGGCAGAGAGGATAAAGACAATGATCGCGAGGATGCGGATGGCGCGGCGGTTCGGGTGCGGCAGGACGCCGAGAATGCCCGCGACGAGCATGATGACGGCGAGGAAAGCGCCCGTCAGCGAGGTGCACCATGCCTGGAAAGAGGAAGAATGGTCGAACAGTTCCTTAAAGGCGTTGATCAGCGTGTTCCAGACGGTGCCGAACGCGAGCAGGATAAAACAGATAGAGACAGCGATGCCGATGAGGGAGAGGGAGCGGGAAGATTTCTGAGAGGACATAGCGGAGGATCCTTTCTTGTTTCATTTATTTTGTACATGAGGGGACATCAGGTTTCGTCGAGGAAGCGACGGCGGCTCTCTCCGGCGAGCAGGTAGGACGCGAATCCGATGAGGAAGAGCATGGCAAAGTCCAAGACGATCGTGAGGATCTCGGACGTGCGGAGGAGCCAGAAGTATTCGTGCCCGAACCGAATGGTCGTCACGATCTGGGAGACGAAGGAGCGGAAAGTCATCAGCGAGACGAACAGGAGCGTCGCCGCCGTCAGGTCGTTACCGCGCAGGGTGAAGGGACCCGCATAAGGGGGCGCCGGCGGGCGCCGCGAGAGGAAAATATAGTAGGAAAAGCCGTATGCGAGCAGGATCAGTCCGCCCTCGACCAGTGCCGTCCCGAGGAGGGACTGCTGCAGGGCGAACAGCAGACAGCCGCTGACGCGTAAGGAGCCCGTCAGCAGTTGCTCGAGGAAATAGCCGAGAAAGTCTTTCACGGACATGGCGGCGATCAGCACGCCGATGAGTCCGATCCCGCGTCCGATGCCGCGGTGCGTCGCGCGCCACAGCGCGACGGTCGAGAAGACGGCGACGATGGAGGTGTGCAGGAAGTTCGCCAGATACTCAAGCACGAGATAAAAGTAATTCTGCCGTACACGGAGCGCATAGGCGGCGGGGAACGACAGGGCAATGACGAGTTCGGTCACGAGCAGCAGGAGCAGGAGCCCCCACGGCGTTTCCTTCGTTTTTTGCAGGCGCAAAGAAAAACCTCCCTTCCGGAATGGACAGTCCTATTTTAGCACATCTTCACGCGTTTTGGTAGTGGGGAGAAAAACTTTTTTGCGCCGCCCCCGCATATACTGCACCGATCGGAGGAAGATACGATGGAGAAAGTCTTTGCGACACCGATGACGGGCGAGGGGCGCGCACGTCTTGCGGAGGCGGTCAACGCCCGGGTGGGGGAGAGGGAAGCCACATGGTTCCCGTTCGGACGAAGCATTCTCGGCACGTCCCTCCTGTGCGCGAAACGGGGGGCGGGGACGCCCGTCCTGCTGTTTGTGGGGGCGCATCACGGCATGGAGCATATCACGGGGAACCTGCTCTATGCCTTTCTTGCCGAGAGGGAGCTGCCGCGCGGCACTTATTACGTCGTCCCGTGCCTGAACCCCGACGGGGTGGAACTGGAGCTGACGGGGGCGCTGTCGCCGCTCCTCGCCGAGCGGCAACTCCGTATGAACGGCGGGAGCCGCGATTTCTCCCGCTGGCAGGCGAACGCCCGCGGCGTGGATCTCAATCATAATTACCCGACGGGCTTTGATGCCTACCGGAGCATTGAGCGCTCGCTTGGGATCACGGGCGGCGCGCCGACCCGTTACAGCGGGGAATATCCGCTCTCCGAGCCGGAGACGCAGGCACTCATGGGACTGATCGAAATCCTCAATCCCGATGCGGTCTTGACCCTGCACACGCAGGGGCGGGAGATCTTCTTCGGGGCGGATCCCTGCCGCCGTGCACGTCTTTGGGGGCAGTTGCTTGCCCGCCGCGTCGGATACCGTGTCGGCTCGCCGAGCGGGGCGGCGGCATATGGCGGGCTGACGGATACCCTCGCGGAGAGGGAAGTGCCCGCGCTTACGGTCGAGTGCGGGTACGGCACGAATCCTCTGCCGCTCTCTCTTCTGCCCTCTCTTTGGCAGGAAGTCTCGCCGCTCCTTTACCATGCCGCCGATTGCCTTGAATATGTGAACAAATTGTAAAATATCGCACTCTAAAAAAAAGTGCTTGCCAAATTGACCGAAAGTATTATATAATACCCATATCTGCGCGTGAGCGCGGAAATTTATTGACACACAGAGCGGATAGCCGTGCCGGTGCTCATCTTTCGGTGGGTGGTGCGGGTTTACTCTGTGAAGGACAACCAATCAGGAGGACATCCCATGTTCAGCATCACCATTAAGCAGCT
>SFZB01000013.1 GCA_004558975.1 bacterium | reverse complement strand
AAGATGCAACGCACCAACGATGAGGTGATAAGTCAGATCAACGAGCTCAACGCTTAGGGAAAGCGGGGGCGGGAAGAGAAGCTGTGTGGCTTCGGTTGCGAAAATTGCCACATAACTTCGTATTATTTACGAACCAATTTCGGCGGCTATACAGACATCGATGCATAGACGACGATATGAAGATTTTCTGCGTTTTTTATGTCAAATCCGAAAGTTTGTGAAAACTGCACAACCGAGGCAGTTACTGACTTACTGACAAACGGCGTTGTCAGTAACTTGTTTCTAGGAACCATTATTCGACATTTCTTAACGTTTTTTTCATTTTTGGGCGCATTTTGACCCAAAAGTTGCTGACAATCTGACATTCTCCGATGTCAGCAACTTTTTATTTTCCCGGGAAGAAAATTTTATCATATTTCCAACTTGACAAGCCACCGAAGTGGTTGCCGTAAACGTTTTTTACATACCGTTGGGAAAACGATTTGTATAAAAACTTCGTATCTGTTACGACGGTGGTCAGAGTGAACGTTTCTACAAGAGCGGTGGATCCCCCCTATGTTGCGGTGCATCGAACCGGCAAAGGGGCTTTGTAAAACAAGGAAAGTACACTTTCCGTTTGCGCTTTTTCTTCTTTTGCCGTGTCTGCGTTGACTTTTTGCCCGGTGCGTGCTATAATTTTCCCGTTACCAGCCGATGTGGCGGAATTGGCAGACGCCTCGGACTTAAAATCCGATGGGACTTACCTCCCGTACCGGTTCGAGCCCGGTCATCGGTACCAGACCCGCGCCCTCCGTGGCGCGGGTCCTTGCTTTTCCGCTATCGGAATCCTATTAAGGAAGTTTTTCTATGACTGATTCGGTTTCCCGCGAGACGCATACGCTTTCCGAGACTCCCTCCGCGCCTGCAGTTGCAGGCGCCGACCCGAAGCGCGGTGCCCGGGCGGTTACGGCGACGAGGACAGTTGAGGAAACGTCAGAAACAGTGTCAGAGACACTGACAGAGACAACGGATACGGTCGCTTTGACGGGTGGTACAGGTGATACATGCGTCGGGGGCGCGGTTGCGGACGCCGCTGCGCCGTCTGCCGCGGGGAATCCTCCCCGGCGGGCGCACCGTGTCCTCACCGCCGCTCTGGGCTTTGCCCGGCACAATGTCGTTTTACTTGTCGCTTTCGCGGCAGCGCTGGTGACGACTTTTCTCGTCCCGCCCGATCAAACGTACCTTTCTTATATTGATTTCTCCACGCTGTCTTGCCTGTTCTCGACGCTCGCCGTCGTGGCGGCGCTGCGGCACATCCGTTTCTTCACCGTCCTCGCGGAGCGGATTGTGGCGCTGACGGGCTCGCTTCGCGCCTGTATGCTTGCCCTGACGTATATCACCTTCATCGGTTCCATGCTGATTGCGAACGATATGGCGCTCCTCACCTTCCTGCCGCTGTCCTGCTATGTCCTGACCTCGACGGGAGAAGAGCGCCACATGGCATTCGCGTTCATTCTGCAGAATGCCGCCGCCAACCTCGGCGGGATGCTGACGCCGTTCGGTAACCCGCAAAATCTGTATCTCTACGGCTATTTTCGCATTCCGACCGGGGCGTTTACGCTGACGATGCTCCCTCCGTTCCTCGTCGCCATGGCAATCATCACCGTTCTGTGCTTTGTCTTTTTCCCGCGGGAGCCAATCCGGGTACGGGAGCGTCCGTCTGCGCCCCTGCCGCGTGTACGCACGGGGGTGTACCTCGGCGTGTTCCTGCTCGTGATTCTATCGGTCTTTCGTCTGCTCCCGTATTACGCGGCGCTCGCGGCGGTGGTGCTGACGCTCCTTATCGCCGACAGGCGCGCGTTCCGCGATGTGGACTATCCGTTACTCCTCACGTTCGTTTGCTTTTTCATTTTCTCGGGGAACATGGTGCGAATCCCCGCCGTCGGGCATTTCTTTTCGTCGCTCCTCTCCCGGAACGCGCTTCTCGTCTCGATGCTATCGTGCCAGGTAATCTCCAATGTGCCGACGGCGATCCTGCTCGCGGGGTTCGCGCCCCACTGGCGCCCGCTCCTGCTCGGAGTAAATATCGGCGGGGTGGGGACGCTCATTTCCTCCATGGCGAGCCTCATCACTCTTCGTACCTATCTGCACGCCAATCCGGGCGGCGCCGGGCGATATCTCCTCCGCTTTACTTGGGTCAACGCGCTGTTCCTCGCGGTTCTCTTCGGCGTCTGCACGTTGCAACTGCATTTGCTGTAAACGAATCAATACAAGAACGCCCCTCGGCAGATATGACCGGGGGCGTTTCGTTTTGGGCGGTATCGGATTGGGGGTGGGTTTGCGGGGTTCAGTAAAGGCTCTCGTAGATGCCGCCGGGGACAAACTCACGGATGAGGGACGTCTCGGGAACCTCGGCGAGCGGCACCATCGTGAAATGTGTGAGCGCCTCGCGGATGACGTCGAGGTAAGGGTTGCGGACGGTCGGATCCTCGGCGAGCACCCGCTCGGCAAAGGGGCGCATGACGCCGAGCTCGTAGAGGTGGAAGGTGTCGAAACGAAATTCTGCCGTGTCCTTGAACGGATAGAGATAGCGGTTTTCTCCCGCGAGCACCCCCTGCCAGAGCGAGAGCGTGCGCTCGACGCCCGAGGCGCGGTAGAGGTAGTCTCTCGTGAGACGGCGGATAAAGCGAATCTTCCTGCCGGAGAGCAGGCGATGCTCCCCGTCGCTGATGTTGGTCGATACGCTGACAAAGACACGTGCGACGGCGCCCGTGTCGATGCCCTCCGTCATAAGCGGGTTCAGGGCATGGAGCCCCTCGATCATAGCGCATCCTCCGCGCGGGATGTCGACGACGGAGGCGTTATCCCAGCGCCGCCCGATCTTGAAATCGAACTTCGGGAGCGGCGCCGCTTCTCCGCGCAGGATTCGCCGAATCGTCTGACGGATTAAATCCAGCCGCAGGGCGTGCGGCGTCTCGTAGTCGAGCCCGCCTTCCGGCGTGCGGGGGTAGAGCGGGTCGTCTTTGGAATAGTAGAAATCGTCGAGCGAGATGACCGTCGCCGGGTGCCCGCCCTGCCGGAGCCGATCCGCCAGCATATTGGCGGTCGTCGTCTTACCGGAGCTGCTGGGACCCGCGAGCAGCACCACGCGCGTGCCGCGCAGGACAATCTTATCCGCAAGGTCGTCGAGGTGTGCGCGGTATTCCTCCTCCGCCTCCGCGACGGTCGCCCGAAGATCGCTCTCTACCGCCCGGTTGATCTCTTTTACACTGCGTTCTGCCATGGTCGGGTCTCCTTTTCCTTATTACTACCAGTATAGCACAAAAATATGAACAAATACCACACCGCCGCAAGACGCGCCGCCGCGGCGGCAATTGCGCCGCTTTTGTACCCGAGACAAACGTGAGGAGATGCAGAAGCCCCGAAAACGGGGTGCGTCGCACATACCAGCGAACACGATCATTTGTTCGGGGAAACCGTTGGTTCGCCCACACATTTCCGCAGAGCGGAAATGCACTCTCTTTTTGAATGAGGATTGCTTTACACTGTACGGCAGAGACCGTTTTCGGGGCTAAAGCGCCAGTCGTTCCTTAAAGAATAGGCAACCGACCTTGCCATACTCCTTTACGTTGTATAACAAAATCGGTTGCCGCAAGCCCTATTTCGGGCGCAGTTGTTCCGGCAAACTTTTCGATTTATCGGAGAAACCGTTTGTTTGCCTGACGTATTTTCGCTGACGCGAAAATACTTTTACTTTTGGTTTGCTGACGGCGACACGTTTTGCTCCGCCCTTATCTCTTGTCTCGTTATCGGAAGTCACGGGCTCTCGCCGTGTCATCGAGCGGGATCTCGAATCCGTCCGGATCCTCTCGCATCTGCTCGCGCGTCTCCGCACGCGCCTTTTTCTCCCGTTTCTCCCCGAGATAACCGAGGTACAGAAGGAACGTCACCATGGTGTCACTCGCCGACAGGGCAAGGAAAGCGTCAGCCAGACTGCGCCGTCTGCCCACCTGCGACAGGAACAGGAAAAACAGCGTGACCGCCTGCGCAAACAGCACAATCATCAGAACGAAGCGATACTTCTTGACAAAATCCTTCATGTGCGACCTCCTCTTATTTCTTGGAGTTGGCGGTGAGATAGGCGTCGATGAAGCCGTCGATGTCACCGTCCATAACAGCCTGAATATTCCCGTTTTCATACCCGGTGCGCGTGTCTTTCGCCAGCGTGTAGGGCATGAATACGTAGGAGCGGATCTGCGCGCCCCATTCGATATTGGTCTTGACCCCCTGAATGTCGGAGATCTTGTCGAGGTGCTCGCGCATCTTGATCTCCATGAGCTTGGAGCGCAGCATCTTCATCGCCGTCTCCTTGTTCTGGAGCTGGGAACGTTCGGTCTGGCACCCGACGACGATCCCCGTCGGCAGGTGGACGATGCGGATCGCGGAGTCGGTCTTGTTGATGTGCTGACCGCCGGCGCCCGACGAACGGTGCGCCGTCACCTCGATGTCCTCGGGTCGGATCTCCACGCTGTTGTCGTCATCGAGTTCGGGCATGACCTCCACGGACGCGAACGAGGTCTGCCGTCTGCCGGAGGCATCGAACGGGGAAATGCGGACGAGGCGGTGGACGCCGTTCTCGCTCTTGAGATACCCGTATGCCCACGGCCCCTCGATCATCAGGGTGGCGGACTTGAGCCCGGCTTCTTCGCCGTCCAGCCAGTCGATGAGTTTCACGGTATAGCCGTGCGCCTCCCCCCAGCGGGAGTACATACGGTACAGCATAGACGCCCAGTCCTGCGCCTCCGTGCCGCCCGCGCCCGGGTGGAACGAGAGAATTGCGTTGTTATGGTCATATTCGCCCGTCAGGAGCGTCTCGAGCCGCAGACGTTCGGCTTCGCGCTCGAGAAAGTCCACTTCCTTCGTGACTTCCTCGACAGAGCTCTCATCGTCCTCTTCAATCGCCATCTCGGTCAGCACCACGGCGTCGTCGAAACGCGTCGAGAGCGCTTCGTATTCCTCAATGGTGTCTTTCAGACGTTTCAGTTGTTTCAGGGTCACGCCCGACGTCTCCTGGTTCTCCCAGAAGTCCGGGGCATAGGTCTTTGCTTCCAGTTCTTTCGCCTCTTCGGTGAGTGCGTCGATGCGGAGCGACTCGCGGAGTTGCTTCACCGACGGTGCGAGGGCGGAAAGACGGCGCTTCGCTTCTTCCAGCGCGATAATCAAAACGGATACCTCCATGGCAGGGCACGGCGCACGGCGCCGCGACCGAAAAATCAATTCAATCACATTATCTTAACATAAAATTCCCATATTGTAAAGGGTCCATGCGTAAAACACCTTGACAGCGGGGCAGAATACAGATATAATTTAGACGTACTTTGGAAAGGAGAGGGACCCGTACGGGTCTTGTTTGATATGGCAATTACGAAAGAAATGATCATCGGCGACGTGCTCGATATGTATCCGGAGACCGCCCCTTATTTCATGGCGATCGGCATGCACTGCCTCGGCTGCCCGCATTCCCGCGGGGAGAGCATTGAGGACGCGTGCATGGTACACGGCGCGAACGTCGCGGAACTCATCGACACGCTGAACGAAGTCATCGCGAAGCGGTAAATGAAATCCGTCACACCGGACGCGCGTCTGCGTGCGGCGGCGGGCTTCGTCAGGCAGGGGGCGCGACTGGCCGACATCGGTACGGACCACGCTTACCTGCCTGTTTCGTTGCTCCGCGGCGGACGGATTCCGTTCGCCGTCGCGTCGGACATCTCGGCGGGGCCGCTGGCGCACGCGCGAGAAACTGCCGCATTCGTCGGGATCGGCGAGGACAGGCTCGCCCTCGTCCTGACCCCCGGGCTCCGGGGCATCGAGGCGTACCGCCCGACCGACATCACCGTCTGCGGTATGGGGGGCGAGATGATCGCCGCCATCCTCGCGGAGGCACCCTTCGTGCGGGATACGGACATTCGCCTGATTCTGCAGCCCATGAGCCGCGCGCAGGTGCTCCGGCAGTACCTCGCAGAGAACGGTTTTGTCATCGAATGCGAAACGCTCGCGCGCGTCAAGCGCCATGTGTACACCTGCCTTTGCGTGCATTATCGCGGCGGGCGGGAGACGCTCTCGCCGCTCGATGCGTATCTCGGCGCCTATTATACCCGCGGCGCGGGGCGGGAACACCCGCTCTTCCCCGCCTATCTTGCCGAGCAGATTGCGACGGTGCGTCGCCGTGTTTCCGGGCTCCGCTCCGTTTCTGCGACGACCGCGGAGGACGAAGAACTGCTTGCCGGAATGGAGGCTTACTTATGACGGTCAAAGATCTGTATGAACGCCTGAACCTCGCGTTCCCGCCGTCGCTCTCCCTCGACTGGGATCGCGACGGACTCATGGTCTGCCCCGACCCCGGGCGGCGGGTGCGCCGCGTACTGGTGACGCTCGACGTGACGCCTGCCGCCGCCGATGCCGCGATACAGGCGGGGGCGGATCTCATCCTTTCGCATCATCCTCTGCTGTTTCATCCGCTGGCGACCCTGTCTTACGAGGATCCCGGCGCGCGCACGGCGCTGAAACTCGCGGTGGCGGGGATCTCCGTCGCATGCTTCCATACCCGCGCCGATGCGGCGCATGACGGTGTGTCCGATCTGCTCGCCGCCGCACTCGGGCTCTCCAATGTGGAGACGCTCGGGGAGGAACGGCTCCTGCGTGTGGGAACGGTGCGACATCCGATGTCGGGGGAGGCGCTCGCCCGCCATGTAAAAGAGGCGCTCGGCGTACCCGCGGTCACGCTCGCGGACGCCGGTCAACCCGTCCGCTGGGTGGCGGTCTCGGGCGGAGAGGGGAAAGACCTCATTGATCTTGCACGGGCAAACGGTGCGGATGCCTATGTGTCCGGGCGCTTCGGCTATCATGTGATGCAGGACGCTGCGGCGGCGGGGCTCACGCTCGTCGAGGCAGGGCATTATTACACCGAGGTCGGGATCCTCGACCGCATGAAACAACTGGTGCTGGAGGCGACGGACGCCGAGGTCATCGTCAGGGCGGAGCCGCCGATTCGGGTATTGTCATAAAAAAGCGCCTTGCGGCGCGATTCGATAAGAGGAAAAAACAATGAAACTGTACGAAGAACTGGTAGCGCGCGGGCTGATCGCGCAGGTCACGGACGAAGAGCATATCCGTGAGATGATCAACGAGGGCAAGGCGACGTTCTACATCGGCTTTGACTGCACCGCGGACAGTCTGACCGCCGGGCATTTCATGGCGCTGACGCTGATGAAACGTCTGCAAATGGCGGGGAACCGCCCGATTGCGCTGATCGGCGGCGGCACGACCATGATCGGCGACCCCTCGGGACGCACCGATATGCGGAAGATGCTCACGAAAGAGGACATCGCACACAATGCGGACTGCTTCCGCCGTCAGATGGAGAGATTCATCGAGTTCGGCGAGGGCAAGGCGATGATGCTGAACAACGCCGACTGGCTCCTCTCGCTCAACTATGTGGAGCTGCTCCGTGAGGTGGGCGCCTGCTTCTCGGTCAACAATATGCTCCGTGCCGAGTGCTACAAGCAGCGCATGGAGAAGGGGCTCTCCTTCCTTGAATTCAACTACATGATCATGCAGTCGTACGACTTCTACTATATGTTCCAGAAGTACGGGTGCAATATGCAGTTCGGCGGTGACGACCAGTGGTCGAACATGCTGGGCGGGACGGAACTCATCCGCCGCAAACTCGGCAAGGACGCCTATGCGATGACCATTACGCTCCTGACCGACTCGCAGGGCAAGAAAATGGGCAAAACGGCGGGCAACGCCGTGTGGCTCGACCCGAAAAAGACCTCGCCCTACGACTTCTTCCAGTACTGGCGCAACGTCGATGACGCAGACGTGATGAAGTGCATCCGGATGCTGACCTTCCTGCCGCTCGAGCAGATCGACGAGATGGCGGCATGGGAGGGCGGACGCATCAACGAGGCGAAAGAAATCCTCGCCTATGAGCTGACGAAAATGGTTCACGGCGAAGCGGAGGCAAAGGCGGCGCTCGACGCGTCGCGCGCGCTCTTCTCCGGCGGATCCGGCGTCGATGCACCGACGACCGTCGTCGGGGACGATGCTTTTGAGGACGGTCAGGTTTCGCTCCTCTCGCTCCTTGTCATGGGCGGTATGGTGCCCTCGCGCTCCGAGGCGCGGCGCGCGGTCGAACAGGGCGGCGTGACGGTCAACGGGGAAAAGGTCGCGGACTTCCGCAAGACGTACACGGCAGAAGAGGTTGCCGAGGGGCTTTTGGTGAGGCGTGGCAAAAAGACCTACCGCAAGTTCGAGACAAAGAGATAAGGGCGGAGCGAAACGTGTCGTCGTCAACTAACCAAAAGTAAAAGTATTTTCGCGCCAGCGAAAATACGTCAGGCAAACAAACGGTTTCTCTGAACCATCAAAAAGTTTGCCGAGGCAACGCCCCCTAAATAAATTTTTAAGGGCAACCGATATTGACTTTTCAAAGGAAAACGAAAAGCCGTGTCGGTTGCCTTTGCTTTAAGAGACGAGGGGGAGCCGCCGAAATTCTTTCGGTGAACGAATTTCGGCGAGCGACAAGCCGGAAAACCTTGTCCTGCGGGGGAGGCTTTAACCGATGCACGCAGGGCTTGGTTGCCGGCGCGGGACGATTTCGGTTTGCTTCTGTTGTCCTTTTACGGGGGTGGACGGGCGACCGATGGTCGCCCCTACGGGAAGTGTTTGTTTCTCTTGCCCCGTATTGGTTTGGCAGAGTTTTCGGTTGAGCGAGTTTCATGAGACCGGGGCTCAACGGAATACGAATCCTGTAGGGGCGACCATTGGTCGCCCGCGTTTTGTCGGAGAAATCTTCGGGTTGCCGTTTGCCGTTCTTTTGCATGAGAAAAACGGGCGACCACCGGTCGCCCGCGATGGTTCCTTTTTTATGTTCTTTACGGTACATTTGTGTGGCGGGTGCAAATGCCCCGGAGTGCGTCTGATAAAGTCCGCTTTTTTGTACTGTTTGTCCGCTATACTGAACGTGGAAAGACAAAAGGGGGACGTACAGAAATGTTGCCGATCAAGGAATTCCGCACCCGGTATCTGGAGGGGAAAAATCTATACGAGTTGCATCGCACGCACAAGCGCTTGCGGAAGAAGATCTCGCGGCTCGAGTTCTGGGAGAATCTGCGCGGGCGCAAAACGCCGACCGAGCGGCTCTCCATGTGCCGTCGTTATCTTGGCGAGACGGAGTTCGAGATGCTCCTGCGGGACTACTGCTGACCGCGGGACAAGCCGAAGTCTCCTCGCGGGCGGTGGGGGAACGCCCCTCGACCCCCGGCATGATAGCGGGAGGCGGAACAAAGGGGTGTATCAAAGGGTGTATCAAGGGGCGCATGAAAGACCGCATCAAAGAGACACATCGGAAAGACGCTGCCGTGACGAAGAAGCCGGGCGCGCTCCGGGAGGAGCGGCGGCATTACCCGCGCTTCAGCAAACGCCGAGCGTGCGCCAGACACGCGGGGTGTAACCCGTGCGGCGGTGGAACAGACGGCTGAAGTAGAGCGGATCGGTGTAACCGACATGGAACGCGACCTCCGAAACGGGGAGATCGGTCGAGCGGAGGAGCAATTTTGCTTTATCCATACGGAGTGTGAGCAGGCATTGCTTCGGCGTATCGCCGAAATACCGATGAAACAGGCGGATAAACTGTGCTTCGGCGTAACCCGCCTCGCGGGCGAGGCGATGCGTCTCGAAATCTTCTTCCGGGTGTTCCGCCATGCGTGAACGGATGGCGGCGAGAGCGGCGGGGACAGAGGACGAGGGCTCTGTGGCGAGCCACAGAAGGTCACGCGCGAAGAGTGCAATCTCCGGCTCCTCCTCCGGTGAAAAGCAGAGCGGGTGGCGCAGGAGGTGTTCGATATCTTCCCGGAAGCGCCGCGCGTTGCCCGGTGTAATAGGCTCCCCGCCGTCGGGGAGGGGGTCGCCCGACCGGAAATGGAGGAGGGCAAAAGTCGACGGCGATAGCATCCGGCGGTGAAAGGTTTCTCCCCGCGGGCAAAAGACGCATTGCCCGCCGCCGATCCGGTGCCAGACGCCGTCCCCCATCGCGTACTCGAATGAGCCGGAGAGGACGGCAAAGATCGTTTCGTCCTCATAGGTTTCCCTGGGGAACTCGAAACGGGGTTTTTCGCAAAAGCAGGCGCAAAGCGTAACGGCATCAACGCGCATGGCACACCTCCGAAATGCATTTTGTCCATATAAAGCATACTTTTCTCTCTTCCGAATGTCAAGAGAGTATGTTACTATGGAAGTGCAAACGGCGCGGGCACGCGCCGGGGGGAGGATATCCTATGGCGAAAATTACAGAACATCTTTCGACCCCTGTCGCCGGGGAATATGACGTGATCGTCGTCGGGGCGGGCCCCGCCGGCGTCGGTGCGGCGCTCGGCGCCGCGCGCCATGGCGCCAGAACCCTGCTGATCGACCGCCTGAACTGCCTCGGCGGCGCCTGGACGGCGGGCTACATGAATCCGCTCTTCGACGCCGAGAACAAGGGCGGCATTGTGCGTGAACTGATCCGGGCGCTCGACGAGCGCGGCGCGTGGGGCGGCTTCCGCAAGATGAGTTTCCACTACGAATACATGAAGCGGATTCTCGACGAGAAAATGGCGGAAGCCGGAGTGGAGGTATTGCTCTCGACCGTGTTTTCCCGCGCACTCACCGAGGGGAAAACCGTCACGGGAATCGTCGTCGAGAACATCGACGGCAGGCGCGCCTATCTCGCAAAGACGGTCATCGACTGCACGGGCGACGGTAATGTCGCGGCGTCGGCAGGCTGCCCCTTTGAGATCGGGGACGACGAGGGTCGGATCGAAGGGTGTCAGGCGATGACGCTGATGTTCCTCGTCGGCAACCTGCCGGATCGGTACGCGCAGGCGTTCGACGGGCTCATGGCGGGTCCGCTCCTGGACGAACTGTACCGGAAGGCGGGGAAGGTTTCCCCCTTTCGGTATCCGTACATCATACCGGTGCCGAATACGCATTTTGCGGTGGTGCAGTTCACGCATATGTATGCCTACGATCCCACATCGGCAAAGGATGTCGCCGCGGCGACGGCGGAGGGGAGGCGGCAGATGCTGGAGGCATTTGAACTCCTGCGGGCGGGGTGCGAGGAGTTCCGAAACCTCGACCTGATCTCGTCGGCTCCTGTCCTGGGGATCCGCGAATCGCGCCGTATCATCGGCGAATACCGACTGACGGAAAAGGATCTGTTCGGAGGGCAGGGCGACATCCCCGATCCTGCCTGCCTCGTCGCTTTCAATGTGGATATTCACAACCGGGAGGGGTGTGCGCAGGTACTCCGCCGGGTCGTGCCGTACCAAATCCCCGTCCGTGCCATGATCCCGCGCGGGTATCGGGGCATTATGGTGGCAGGGCGCTGTATCTCCGGCTCGCATGAGGCGATGGCGTCCTATCGCGTCACTGCCGACTGCTGTCAAATGGGCGAGACTGCCGGCACCGTCGCCGCCGAAGCGGCGCGGAAGAGCGAATAATTTTGACCCGCAAAGCCCCAAGGCTCTCAAAGTCTGAGGGTGGCGACCGTCGGTCACTACCCGCGGGAGAGACGGTTCTGCGGGTCTATCGCGGAGCCGGTTCCGCGCGGCGGGAAAGGCGCATTTGCGCGGGCAAATCAAAGAGTTCCGAAAAAAGTTGCCGAAAAAATGATCAATAAGGGGAGTGCCTTTTTCCGAAAGGCACTCCCCCGTTCGTTATTGCTCTGCGTATTCAGAAGCACTTTTTACTGCGGTCGCGGCGGCAGTCGTCCGTTTTGCCGCAACGGTAGCAGAGCTCGTTCGGAGAGCCGCCGGTCGCCTCGAACTCGAGCAGGTTCTGCACGGTCGTCTCGGCGATATTGGCGAGCGCCTCTTCGGTCAGGAACGCCTGGTGCGAGGTGACGATGACGTTCGGCATGGAGATCAGGCGCGCGAGTGTATCGTCCTCGATGATATGCCCCGAGAAGTCCTCGAAGAAGATGTCCGACTCTTCTTCGTAGACGTCGAGGCAGGCGGCGCCGATCTTACGCTGCTTGATGCCGGTGAGGAGCGCTTCCGCGTCGATGAGCGCGCCGCGCGAGGTATTGACGATGACGACCCCGGTCTTTAACTTGTCGAGCGTGTCGGCGCCGATCATGTGGTAGGTTTCCTCGGTCAGGGGGCAGTGGAGCGAAATGATGTCGCTCTCGCGGAAAAGCGTGTCGAGCGGCACATAGTCGATGCCCGCCCCCTCGGCGGGATACTTGTCATAGGCGATCACGCGCATCCCGAACCCGCGGCAGATGTCGATGAACACCCGCCCGATTTTGCCCGTACCGATGACGCCGACCGTCTTGCCGTGCAGGTCGAACCCCGTCATGTTATTGAGACTGAAATTGAAATCGCGCGTGCGGATATACGCCTTGTGAATCCGTCGGATCGACGTCAGGAGCATCGCCATGGCGTGTTCTGCGACGGCATAGGGAGAGTAGGCGGGGACGCGGAACACATGGATCTTGCCGAACGCGTAGCGCGTGTCCACATTGTTGAATCCCGCACAGCGGAGCGCCACCATGCGGCACCCGCCCTCGACCAGTCGGTCGATGCACTCCCGGTCCACCGTGTCGTTCACGAACACGCAGACGCCGTCATATCCGCGGGCGAGTCCCGCCGTGTCCGGCGTCAGTTTCGTCTCGAAGAACTTGAACGTGATGCCCGCCTTGGCGCCCTCGCGCTCAAACGCCGGGCGGTCGTAAGGTTTGGTATCGAAAAACGCAATCTTCATAAATGCCGCCTTTTCTGTTTGTTCTGTCAGAGTATCACCCCCGCGCGCCGGTTTCAGTCACCGCGCCGCGGGGGTTTTTGTCTGGCTTTTCGTCGGTGTGGAAAAAGGTGCCTTGTCGGCGTTCCGTCCGAAAAACCGGGCGCCGCACGGTTTAAGTCGCCGCACGGTTTAAGTCGCCATACGGTTTTTGTCACTGCGCGGCTTGATGTGCGTTACCCGGCTTTTGGCATCGCCCGGTATTTTGGTATCGTACGGCTTTACGGTATTGCGCGGTTTTACGGTGCCGCGCGGCTCACCCGTGCCACCGACTTTGCGGGTTTTGGGCTCCGACGGGTGGGTCAGGGCTCCGGCCACTCGGCGGTGACGTAGGTCTCGACGACCGTCGTGCCCGGGTGGATCTCATAAAGGATATAGGGCAGGTAGGTGCGGGGGGTGATGAGGTTGGTATTCGTGGTCGGGATCGTACAGCCGGGGATCCCGCGCCCGGCGCGGCACTCGACCGTCTCCCGCGCCCGGGGCGTGATGACCTGCGAGACCGTCTCGGTCGCGATCGCCGCTTCATGGAGATTCTCGTCGTCGCGCGGTACGGCGAAACCGCAGTCGTAGGCGCGACAGGTGATCCCGTCCGAGGTGATTTCATGGCGGCGGAGATGCCCGTTACCCGTCGGGGTCAGCGTCGTTTTCACGGTCACACCCGGGAAGGGCGACCAGACGCTCGTCACGTCTTTTTCAGTCAGTGTAAAGGAAAGGTTACGCCGCCGCACAAAGAAGGTGTCCAGATACTCGAAGGCGAGCATACTGTCGGGCGCCGCGAGCGGCAGGGCGGAATCCCCGCGCGGAGTGGAGAAGCCGAACCGCGCCGAATAGGCAAACTTGGTGTACTTCTCGGGGGCATGGGGCAGCCAGTTCCCGCCGCATTGTCCGACGCCGAGCAGCACCGTGTCGGTCGCGGTCTTTTGGGCGAGCCCGCCGAAGTGCGGGAGGGGTTTCAAAGCGGGGAGGTCGGGGTAGGGCAACTCAGGGGCGGCAAAATAGGGGTGATCTTCCGGAGCCGCGAGGAGCAGGAACGCCTTGAACGCCCAGTAGGGCGCGCCGGAGCCGTTGTAATGCTCGGACATGACGAGATCGGGATAGCCGTAACCGACGGAGAGAAGCCCGGCGTTATCGAAAATCGGCAGGGATAGGAAGTACCGCAGATTGCGGTTGATAATCCCCTTAATGACGCCCCACGGCAACGCCTCTTCCCCGGCGAGCACCAGCGCGGAGAAGAACGCGACCTGCGCGAAGCGGTAGGTCTGCGACCGCCCGAACGCGACGGACGCACCGCTCTTGTCGAAGAAGTACAGATAATCCTCGGCGAACGTCCGCGCCCGTGCACGGAACCTCGCGGCGCGCTCGGGGTCTTCGTCGCCCATGGTAGCGGCGTAGAGGAGTGAATAGAAATGGAACGCGAAGGCAACATAATAGTCACGCTGGGTACTGCCGACACCGTCGCTGTACCAGCCGTCGCCGAGGTAGTCCTCCTCGATCGCCGCGAGGTCGGCGGCGACGCGCTCCGCGTCGTAGGGGAAGCCGTTCTTCTTCAGCCCGCAGTTCGCGAGGACGCGGAAGAACAGCCAGTTGTTCGTGCAGAGTTCCCGCCGGTTGATGAGGTCGACGTAGCGGAAGAAACGCTCGCGCTCTTCATCGGTCAGATCCCCGAGGAGGGCGTGCGGGGCGAGGAGCAGTCCCGCGCCGATCGTCGCGTACTCGACGAAACGCTGGTCTCTGTCCACCATATTTTCGCCCCAGTATTCGGGGTCGTCGGGGTCAGTCCCGGCGCGGAACGTGTCGCGGTAGACGTCACGGAAGAAAGTCTCGTCCGGGTCGCCGCCCCAAAGCGGGAACAGCCCCCAGAGAATCCGCATACACCCCTCGTTCTCCTGTGCGACGCGGGTATAGTGGGCGCCGTTCGTGAGATTCAGAAGGCGTGCGCCGCGGGGCGAGAAGAAGGGGCGCGTCGGCTCGGTCAGGCGGCGCAGGAGCGCGGCGTAATCCGCACGGGAAGAGAGTTTTTCGGGAAAATCGTTTGTCATGATCGGTCTCCTTTTGGTTGGCTGTCAGGCATTTAAGGACGGTAGGGATCCTAGAAAATCGGGCAACTCGCCGAGTGACGTAATGATCTTATCGGGGGTGACGGCGGGGTCCTTGGCTTTGCCGCGGGGGTTGAACCAGACGGTGACGAGCCCCGCGTCGATGCCGCCGCGGATGTCGGACGTCAGGCTGTCGCCGACCATGACGGCGCCTCTCCGGCGCTCCTCGCCGATCGCGGCGAATACGGCGTCAAAGAACGCGGCACTCGGCTTCGCCGCGCCGATGTGCTCCGAGAGGAAGAGCCCCCGGAAATAGGGGAGGATCCCCGCGCTTGTGAGGCGTCCCATCTGGACTTTCTCTGTGCCGTTCGACGCCAGATAGAGGTCGTAGTGCGGTGCGAGCGCGGGCAGGAGTTCCTCTGCGCCCGGCACGAACCAATGCCCCTCTGCAAGCAGGGTCTCATAGCGGTTCTGCACCGCTTCGGCGTCGGTATCGCGCACGCCGAGCGCCGCGAAAAAGTCGCGGAACCGCCCGACGAGAACCTCCCGGCGGTCGATCTCCCCGCGCTCAAAGCGTTTCCAGTAGGCGTCATTGATGCGGCTGTAGAGCGCGAGCGTCGCGTCATCGGTGGGCAGATGCCACTCCGTCAGCGTGCGGCACATCGCGCGTTTTTCCGCTTTGCCGAAGTCGAGGAGCGTATCGTCAAGGTCGAGAAGAACCACCCGTTTCATTGTCGTCACCTTTCCCTGTGTACTGCTTTTATCTTATCATGCGTGCGGGCGGGAAATCAAGAGGTGCACAGCGGCGGCACTGACTTTTTTCGTCGGTGTCCGTGTGGTGTGGGGCGAGGATTTCGCAAACAACCGTATCAAACGCACGAGACTATTTTCCCGGGCGCCCGTGCGGCGCGGGTTCTGACGGTGAAAGCGTCCCCGGGGCGCAATTCCGGGATTTTTCGCAGGTGCCCGTGCGGCATGGAATCTCCGCACCCGTGTCGCGGGGTCGTTTTTGCGTGCGCCGATGCCCCGTCTCGGCGCGCCCGGCGGCGTCCCTCCGACAATTTTTGACGGCGGGGTCGGGGGCGTCGCCCCGGGGGGGACGACGGGGCACGACAGCACACGACAGCACGTAAAACAAAAGCATGCGACGGCAGGGCGCCCGGGAACACGGCGCAACGCCGACGACAGGAGCCCCATCATTTTCCAAAGAGGGCAACCTTTGCAATCTGTAAAAAATCACTATATTTTGTGTCGATACTTTTGACAAAACACTAAATCTTGTGCTATTTTGTCGTTTGCTCTTGCAAACCGAGCGGGTGTGTGTTACAATATTTACGCTTGACAGCACCAAGGAGAAAACATATGAATATCATCAAACGCAGCGGCGCGCAAGCCGCCTATGACGGGTCGAAAATCTGCACCGCCATCCGAAAAGCCAACGAGACCGTCCCGGAGGCAGACCGCCTCTCGGAAGAAGCCATCCTCGAGATCGAGCGCTATGTGCGTAACCTCGGGGAGAGCATGGGGCGCGCGCTCGGCGTGGAGGAGATCCAGGACGCCGTCGAGGGGCAGATCATGCGGCACGGTGCGTTCGATGTGGCGCGGAACTATATCAAGTACCGCTATATCCGTTCTCTCGCCCGTAAAAAGAACACGACCGACGACCGGATTCTCTCGCTGATTGAATGTAATAATGAAGAGGTCAAGCAGGAGAACTCGAACAAGAACCCGACCGTCAACTCCGTCCAGCGCGACTACATGGCGGGTGAGGTCAGCCGGGATCTGACCGACCGTATCCTGCTCCCTGCCGACATCGTGGAGGCGCACAAAGCGGGCCTCATCCATTTCCATGACTCGGACTATTTTGCCCAGCATATGCACAACTGCGACCTCGTGAACCTCGAGGATATGCTCGAGAACGGCACGGTCATCAGCGGGACGAAGATCGAGAAGCCGCACAGCTTCTCCACCGCCTGCAACATCGCGACGCAGATCATCGCGCAGGTGGCGAGCAGCCAGTACGGCGGGCAGTCCATCAGCCTGACGCACCTTGCGCCCTTTGTCGATATCTCCCGCCGCAAAATCCGCGAAAGCGCGCGCGAGGAGGCGGCAAGCCTCGGGGTTGAGCCGGATGAAGAAACGCTCTCGAAGATCGTCGAGGGGCGGCTCCGCGAGGAAATCCGCCGCGGCGTACAGACCATTCAGTACCAGGTCGTGACGCTCATGACGACGAACGGACAGGCGCCGTTCGTGACCGTGTTCATGTACCTGAACGAAGCGCGCAACCCGCGCGAAAAGGCGGATCTCGCCCTCATCATCGAGGAGACGCTCCGTCAGCGGTATCAGGGGGTCAAGAATGAGGACGGCGTGTGGGTCACGCCCGCTTTCCCGAAGCTCATTTACGTCCTCGAGGACGATAACGTCGAGGAGGGCTCGCCCTACTACTACCTCACCCGTCTCGCCGCGGAATGCACCGCGAAGCGCATGGTGCCGGACTATATTTCCGAGAAAATCATGCTCGAGACCAAGATCGACAAGAACGGCGAGGGGCATTGTTACACCTGCATGGGCTGCCGCAGTTTCCTGACGCCTTTCGTGGACGAAAACGGCAAGCCGAAATATTACGGGCGCTTCAACCAGGGCGTCGTCACCGTCAACCTCGTGGACATCGGGCTGTCGGCGGAGCACGACATGGATCGCTTCTGGGAGATCTTCGACGAGCGCATGGAGCTCTGCCATCGCGCGCTCCAGTGCCGGCATGAGCGCCTGACGGGTACGCTCTCGGACGCGGCGCCGATCCTCTGGCAGCACGGCGCGCTCGCGCGCCTGAAGAAGGGCGAGACGATCGACCGCTATCTGCACGGCGGGTATTCCACCCTGTCGCTCGGGTATGCCGGGCTCTGGGAATGCGTTTACTCCCTCACGGGCAAGAAACTCACCGAACCCGAAGGGGAAGCACTCGGGCTCGCCATTATGAAGAAACTCAACGAGTACACCGCGAAGTGGAAAGCCGCCGAGAACATCGACTACTCGCTCTACGGCACGCCGCTCGAAAGCACGACCTACAAGTTCGCGAAGTGCCTGCAGAAGCGGTTCGGCATCGTCCCCGGCGTCACGGACAAGAACTATATCACGAACAGCTACCATGTCCATGTGACGGAGCCGATCGACGCGTTCGATAAGCTCGCGCTCGAGGCGAAGTTCCAGGCGCTCTCGCCCGGAGGTGCTATCTCCTACGTCGAGGTGCCGAATATGTCGAACAACATCGACGCGGTGCTGTCCGTCATGCACTTCATCTACGACCACATCATGTACGCCGAACTCAATACCAAGAGCGACTACTGCCAGGCGTGCGGTTACGACGGGGAGATTCGCATCGTGACCGACGAGACGGGGAAACTCGTGTGGGAATGCCCGAAGTGCGGTAACCGTGACCAGAGCCGCATGAACGTGGCGCGCCGCACCTGCGGTTATATCGGCACGCAGTTCTGGAACCAGGGCAGAACCCAGGAAATCAAGGAAAGAGTCCTGCACCTCTGATGAACGTCGCGACGATCAAGAAATACGATATCGCGAACGGCGTCGGCGTGCGCGTCTCGCTGTTCGTCTCGGGCTGCCGCCATGCCTGCCCCGGCTGCTTCAATCAAGTCGCGTGGAATTTCGGCTACGGCACGCTCTACACGCAGGCGACCGAGCAGGAACTGCTCGACGCCCTGCGCCCCTCCTATATCCGCGGACTGACCCTGCTCGGGGGCGAGCCCTTCGAGCCCGAGAATCAGGCGACGCTGGTAGCACTCCTCGCCCGCGTGCGGCGGGAGCTGCCGGAGAAGGACATTTGGTGCTACTCCGGGTTCACCTATGAGGAGCTCACGGGCGATACCGCCCGGTGCGTGACCCCGCTGACGCGGAAAATGCTCGGCATGATCGACGTGCTCGTGGACGGGCGGTTCGACGCCGATCGTGCGGACATCTCGCTCGTGTTCCGCGGCTCCGCCAATCAGCGGATCCTCGACGCGCAGGCATCGCTCGCGACGGGCAGACCCGTGCCGTATGCGCTCCCCGAGCGCTCGGCAAAGAGCCCCAAAAACGACTGAAAGAAATCACGGTCGAAAAGCAGAGCGGAAACGCCGAAAAACAAAGCAAAAAGCGTTTGAAAGAAAAGAAGAAAGCGCTTAAAACAAAATGAAAACACGGCGCGGCGCCCGAAAAATCGGGCGCCGCGCTGCTGCTTTGACAAAGGTTGCCGCGGAATGATAGGTCGGTGTGCGGTTATATCTCCCCGTCGGGGTCGGGCGGCACGGAAAGCGCCGCCGCGAGGATGCGGAGCATTTCCCCGGCGCTCTCGGCGCGGAAGATTTCCGCCCGGGCAGCGCTCCCGCCGCGGATGCCGCGCAGGTACTCGCCGAGGTGCTTGCGGGCTTCGAGCACGGCGACGCTCTCGCCTTTTTCTTTGGCGGCGAGGGTGAGCTGCCGTTTTGCGACAGCGTATTTTTCCGCCGCCGTCGGGGGCGGGGGGAGTGGCTGTCCCGAGAGGAGCGCCGCAAGGGTGCGGAAGAGAAAGGGATTGCCGACGGCGCCGCGTCCGACCATGATCCCGGCGCAGCCGCTCTCGCGGAGCAGGCGCGCGCCCCCCTCGGCGTCACGCACGTCGCCGTTCCCGATGACGGGGAGGGAGACGGCACGCACCACCTCACCGATACCGCGGTAGTCTGCCGTCCCGGCGTAGAACTGCGTGCGCGTCCTGCCGTGGACAAACACGGCGTCGGCACCGCCGCTCTCCGCCGCGCGGGCGACCTCGGGGGCGTTCCGATGGGCCTCGTCCCAGCCGAGGCGAAGCTTGACCGTGACGGGGATTTTCACAGCGTCCCGCACGGCGCGGACAATGCGTTCCGCAAGCGCGGGGTCGCGCATGAGGGCGGAGCCGTCTCCGCCCGAGACGATCTTATGCACGGGGCAACCCATGTTGAGGTCAATCATAGTCGGGGCGACACCCCCGCCGACGCCTGCGGCGACGATGCGCGCCGCTTCGGCAAGAACCTCCGGCTCGTGCCCGAAGAGTTGGACGGCACAAGGGCATTCTTCCGCCGAGACTCTTGCGAGGGGGATCGTCTTGCGGTCGCCGAAAACGACCGCCTTGGCGCTCACCATCTCGGTGACGAGCCCCTCCGCACCCATTTCGCGGCAGACGGTACGCATTGCGAAGTCGGTATAACCCGCCATCGGGCCGAGAAACAGCCCGTGCGGAAAGAGGACGGAGCCGATCTGCACGGCGCACCTCCCGGTAAAAGTATTTGTGACTATTCTAGCACACCGCGTCACCGAAATCAAGGCGGCGGACGCGGCTCCGCCTTGACAAATCGCGCGCTTGCGTGTATAGTCATACAAAAGGAGACACACTATGGATCGACTGAAAAAAGCCATTGATGAAGTGAGGGAGGCGGATCTCGCGCTGGCGCTCGCGTTCGAGAGACGAATGCGGGCGGGCGGTGAAGTCGCCGCGTGCCAGCGGGAGGAGGGGCTCCCGGCGTCCGTCGCCGTTGATCCCGAGACGACCGTCCGCGAGGTGGCGCCGTCTCTCTCGGACGACCTCATGCGGTCGTATTACCCGCTGTTTTTAAAAAGCGTACTCGGGCTCTCCGAGAGCCTGAATCACCGGGTGGCGGAGGGACAGCGCATCGCTTATGCGGGGGTGCCCGGGGCGTTCGCCTGCGTCGCCGCGCGGAAGATTTTCCCGGACGGGACGCTGTGCCCGTACCCGGATTTCCGTCTTGCGTACACGGCGGTCGAGGCGGGGGAATGCGATGCCGCGGTTCTGCCGCTCGAGAACAGTTTTGCCGGGGACGTCGCGCAGGTCATGGACCTCGCGTATTTCGGGAGCCTGTATATCAACGGGGTGTGGGAGATGCGCGTCTCTCAATGCCTCGCCGGTGTGACGGGGGCGAATGCGGACACCGTGACGACGGTCATCAGCCACCCGCAGGCACTTTCACAATGTGCGCCGTTCCTTGCCGCGCGGGGGTACACGCTGCAGGAAGAATCCAATACGGCGGTGGCGGCGAGCCGCGTCGCCGCGCTCGGCGACCCCACGGTGGCGGCGATCTGTTCTCCCGAGGCGGCGGCGCTCTACGGGCTGACTGTCCTCGCCGCGAACATCAATGAGAATGCGAGCAACACGACCCGCTTCGCGGTGATGACCCGCGTGCCGCACCACGCGTACAGGAGCGACGCCTGCTTTATCCTCACGTTCACGGTACGGAACGAGGCGGGGGCGCTCGCGAAAGCGATTGCCGCGATCGGCGCGCACGGGTTCAATATGCGGTCACTGCGGTCGCGACCGACGAAGAAACTGCTGTGGAGCAATTTCTTCTTTCTCGAGGCGGAGGGGAACCTGGCGAGCGAGGAAGGGAAGCGGATGCTGGACGAGCTCTCGGCGTATGTCAGCGGGCTCAAGGTTCTCGGCTCCTACGAGGCAAGCGTGAGAAGCGCAGAACAAGCGCCCTAAATGAGGGCTTAATGGCAACCGATATTGACTGTTCTTTGCACAAAAGAAAGCCGTGTCGGTTGCCTTAACTTTAAGCAACGACGGGCGCTTTAGTCCCGTGCGCGTCGCCTACCGTACCAGCGAGAGCAATCCATTATCAAAGGAACACGCATTTTCGCGTCAGCGAAAATACATCAGGCAAGCAAACGGTATCTCTGATCAAGCAAGAAGTTTGCCGGTACGCACC
>SFZB01000012.1 GCA_004558975.1 bacterium | reverse complement strand
GGTGGGTATTGAGTTGTCCCTGAATGGCAGGGTCATCGGAGCGGAACGTGATAATATCCCCGACCTCGATGTCCTCTGTCCGCACGCGCTCCACCAGAATATAACTGCCCGCCTCGATTCCCGGTTCCATACTCGCGGTTTTGACCCAGATGAGCGACTTCCCGAAGAGGAAGGTCACTTCGCCTTTGGCATTGCGGGCGATCAGAATAACGGCAAACAGCAGAATCAGAAGGCAGAGGATCGTGAGCGCCGTGCCGATACGCGTTTTTGTGCGCTTTTTCATCGGCTCATGACCCCCGTTTCCCGTTCCCGCGGCGATGCCGGGAGAACAGGCGGCGGAAGAAGCCGCGCTTTTCGGTCGGTGTCTCCGATGTCTCCGTGTCCTCCTCCGGTGCCGTTACCGGCGTTTGTGACCCGGTGACTGCGGAGGGTTCGAGGGTTTCGGGGACTGCCGTTTCCGCGAAAGCGGGATCGGGCGCCGCAGGCGTTTCTTTGCCCGCGGTCGTTTCTCCTTCCGCCTTTCTTTCCTCTTCCGCTGTCGGAGCGGATACGGTGTCGGCAGGTTGCGTCGTTTCCGGCGCATCAGGCTTTTCGTTCATTGTTTCTCCGTCGGTGTCGGATGCCGGGGAGGGAAGTGCCACCGTATCGGTCACAGAGGGTGTTTCTGCGGCAGGCGCCGTTTCGGCAGTATCCGCCGTCTCCGGACGTGCGGGTTCTGCGCCCGCTGTGGTTCCCGGCGTTGCGACATCGCCGTCGAAACGGATGAGTCCGGCGGCGAGCAACGCCTCACGCGACCCGGGCGTCACGTCCAGCGGATGCGTCCGCCGTTTGTCCGGGGTGGCGGGTTTCGCCCCCAGACGCTCCATCATGTCGCGGATCAACTCGCAGGCAAGGCGCAGGGCGCGGTCGCTCCGCACGCGGAGTTGCATGGGCGTCCCGCGGTAGAGCGAAACCGCCGATACGTCCGAAAAGTGGTATTTGCTCTGTCGGTAGTTCTCCGGCGCAAGCGCCAGATAGACGGATACGGTCTTGCCACGCACGCCGATACGTGCGCAGGTGCTACGCCCGTAATAGAAGGCGTCATAGTGCCATGTTGCGCGGCGCCGTACCCCGGCGTAGGCGGTGAGCGCTTCGGCAAGGGCGGTGTAGCGCGTCCGCATTGTCTCGTCGCCGAGGGCAAGGCGTGCCACAAAGGAATAACGGTAAGGCGACCGCGTCGGGGCAGGGCGCCCGTCAGGGGTTCTTTCTTCCGTTTCGTCGTCGCCCTCTTCATCGGGCGTTGTCACGGTTCCGTCGTCCGTCGGAGCCGCCGTTTCCGGGGCTTTCGCATCTTCCGGCATCGCCTCTTCGCGGTCGTCCTCTCCGGTTTCGGTCTCTGCTCCCTCGGCGCCGGCCAACGGGCGGACGAGGCGATCGGCGATCAACTCACGCAATGTGCGGAACAGTGGCAGGAAACCGCCGCGACGCCGTTTTTCTTCGGGGAGCAGCGTTGTCCCGACGCGGTTCATGACCTCTCCGATCAGTTCCAGGGCATATTTCAGTGCCCGGGCACTGCGAATGGGGAGCCGCAAGGGAACGTCGCGGTACGCCGAGACGTCCGACGCGTCCGTGAAGTGGTAACGGTTGCGGTCGTAGTCGGCGGGCGGGAGCGCGAGATAGAGGAACAGCGTCTTGCCGTGGACGGCAATGCGCGCGCAACGCCGACGCCCGTATGTAAAGGTCTCGTAATTCCAACTGATGCGCGCTCCAATCTTGCGGTAGGAGAGAAGTGCCTCTTTGACAGCGGCGTAATAGCCGCGCGTGGCATCGCTCGCCTGCGAGAGACGGGCGAGGAACGACCAGCGGAAACGGAATCTGCCGAAGAGCGTTTCTTCGCGCTCCGACGCCGGTGTTTCCTCGGCGGGGCGGTACTGTTCGTCTGCCGCGAGGGCAATCTGCACCTCGCGCAGGATCCGCTCCCGTAGGGTCTCATCCGGGGCGGTCGCGCTCTCGCGCGTCTGTTTCGCCGGCACTGTTGCCGGTACCTCGGTGACGGTCTCCTCCGCCTCGGCGAATGCCGCCGACTGCATATCGGAGAGGAACTTTGTATAGAGAGCGGAGATGCCCTCCGTCATAGCGGCTTCCGCCCCGCCCGGCAGGATCCCCGTCTGCCGATCAATGAGGAGCGTATAGCCGGCGTTTTCATAGCCCTCGAGAAATTCCCAGAGGGCAAGGCATTGACGCAGATCCTTGTTTTTGAGGATCGCGTTGGTGCGGATGATCGGGGGACGGACATAGTTCTGCCCCATCGACCGCACAAAGTCGGAGTGCTGATAGGCACCGGTGACGGAGCGGATATGCTGTGCGCGCCGCCAGAGATCGGTGTAGCGCGCGTCCGTCCGCATCGCGAGACCGTCCGCCGGTTTTTCCTCGTATTCCAGCGTCAGATGCACCCTGCCGTGCGTGTCGCCGACCGAGAAGTCGTCGCTGAACTGCAGGGTGGTGACGGTGGCGTCCAGACCGCGCTCCAGCACGGTGTCGCACCGCTGATACACAAAGGTGTAAAGACGCAGAAGGAGGGTGTTGACAAACTTGTTTTCGTAGGTCTTGACCGTCTCGTCGCTGTACACGTTCAGGATTTTGCTCGGCGTGATGACGTCGCCCTCCACCTTGGCAATCAGGTTGGTATGCTGGGTGAGGTGACGCACCGAGCGGCTGGTGATATTCCGCGAGAATTCGATCGGAAGCACCTTTTCTTTTTCACGCAACTGTCGTTGCGGGTTGCGGATAACCGTGTCGAGGACGGGCAGTGCCTCTTCCACCGCCCGGATCCAGGTCTCGTCCAGCGCCCGCAGGAGGTAACGACGGGACATCGTCAGTTGTCGGTTACCGTCTGTGAGTGCCGTAAGACAGATATTCTGCGCCTCGGTCGGTTTTTTCTCATCAGTCTGTGACATACCGTCACCTCCTCTCCGTCTCCCCCGTCACGGGGAATCAGTACATTTTTTGCAGTCGCCCGAGATAGGCGATGCATTCCTTCATCGTCCCCTTGCCGAACAGGTTGTCAAGGAAAGCGATCAGTCCCTTGATCTCATCGCGGATCAGGGAGAGGTTCAGGGCATCGAATTTACGGAACACTTTGGTCGCGAGCAGATAGTCAAGACCCTCGAGTTCCGTACCGCCGGCGGCAACGTACACGGGCAGGAAAGTCGCCAGTTGCTTCATGATACGGTTACCGAACGCGACGCGGAATTTCTCGATGACATAAATGTCCAGCCGCGCTACTTTCTCGAGCGTCTCTTTGGCGACGGGGTGCTCGGCGATCGCACGACGGAACAGGTCTTCCACGTAGGAATAGCGAATGTGTTTGGCGTCGGTGGCGGGCGCGTCGAACGCCACGCCCTTATAATCCAGATTGATGACCTGGGCGCGGTCATACACTTTATCCGACACGGCGAAGGTCGAGTCGTCGTTGTTCGCCGTACCGATAAACCAAATGTTCTGCGGAATCTGCAGCATACCGTCTTTCAGGTGGGCGGGGTCACCCGGCCACGCGGAGGGGACCAGTTCAATCTTCCACTCGGCGGGGTTGGGCATTTCGAGAATGGAGAGCATTTCCGCAAAATAATATTCGACACGGGCAATATTCATCTCGTCGAGTACGATGATATTGATTTCGTCGTTATAGGAGGATTCGTAGATCCGGCGCAGGACGTCCGTTTCGTTGAACTTTTTCGTAAACTCGTTGAAGTAGCCGAATAACTCGGTACGGTCGCGCCAGGACGGCTGTACCGACGCGATGGTGGCATCGTTTAAGAAGTACTTGCCCATGACATACGGCAGGGAAGTTTTACCCGTACCGGAGATACCCTGGAGCAGGATCAGTTTGGTCGAGGCAAGCCCCGCGAACATCAGGCGGATCGTTTTGATCTCATAGTAGAGGTGTGCCGCCGATGCCGCATAATTACGCAGATCGTCGCAGATCTCCCTGAGGGACATGGAGTCGTCATAGACCGGCGGGGTGTAATGCCGGTACCGCTCGTCGACGGCGGTGAGCCGCGAGAAACGGTAGGTAGTCGGCAGTCCTGCCGCCCCGGTCTTTTCTTCCGACGAGTTGCCGCCCTTTGTCGCGACACCTTGCTCTTCGGTCTGTGCCGTGCGCTCCGCGAGTTCCGTCAGGCGGATCTGATCGAGTGCGCCTCTGCCTGCCTGAAGGGCAAGAATATGCTCCTTTTCACGCGTCAGACGCATGACGTCACGGTGCAGATCCGCGATCTCCTCGAGCAGATCCTCGTTTCCGACGAGGGAGCGGCGGAAGCGTACATATTTCCGCACAAGCAGCACAATGAGGAACACGATCCCCGCCCAGAAGGCGTAGGTCAGAATGATTGCCAGGATCGTCAGGATCCAGTCAAGCACGCCGAAGCCGGGGGCATAGCGCTTTAACTGGCTGATGTATGCGGGGAAATTGATAATCTGGAAAAGCCCCACGAAAAAGTTGGAGATCGCTCTCCATACGCCTCCCAGCATGGTGGTCATAAAGTCAAAAAACCAACTCAGAAAGCCATCCATACGTATCTCCTTTCCGGTCGCCCCCGGTATTGTGAAGAGGAGCGGTCGCTGGTATGTGATGCCGCCGGGGCGCTCCCCGCCGGAGTTCCGGCAGGACGGCGCTTTTCGGACGGCGGTCTGTTCTCAGGTTTATTGCACGGCGAGGGGACGCCGTTTTTCTCAGGCTTTGGGGGTGGTATCCGCTCCGCCGCCGTTTGCCGTATTGTCGGTGTCGGTCGGAGCAGGGTGTTCCGCGCCCGCTTCGTTCGCTCTCTGCTGTGCGAGATATTCTGCGACGGCGCGCTCACGGATGAGGGCTTCTTCCTCCGCCGTGATCTGCCGTTTGCCGCGGTTCTTCACCGCGAGAACGGTGCGGATGAAACGAACCAACTCCCAGACGAAGAAGAGGAGCAGCGGCAGGACGATGATGAGCAGGAATCCGACCGGCTTTTGGAGCGTCGCGAAGAATCCGCCGAGCCCGCCGATCTTGGCGCCGTCTTTGCCGCCCTCGGTGCCCTTGTTGCCCCAGCGGCAGAGCACGCGCTCACAGGCGACGGGCGCATCGTTCTGCGCGTTGTTGTCACCCTTGGTGACGTAGCGGTTCACCTGCCCGTCGCTGTCCCGCAGGACCTCGACGATACGGTGGGTGTTCAGCTCGTACACGCCGTCGCCGTTGAGATCGATCTTGTAGGTGACGACGTCGCCGACCTGCAACTCTTTTTTCGCATCGTCGTTCAGCTTTCTGGCAAAGAGCAAGTCGCCCTTTTTGAAGGTGGGAACCATCGAGTCGGATTCGACCGAGAGAAAGACCTTCCCGCCGATGGACGGTACACCGTCGGCACCGGAATTCGCCGAGATGGCGAGGATGGTCGTCAACAACGCGAATGCGACGAAGCACCAGAGCAGAACGTTGAGTGCAATCCTGCCGATTTTTTTAGCCTTGTTCATAAGATGTCCTCCTGTTTGCCCGGCGGGCAAGGTAGTGTGACGCCCCGCATACGGGGCAGGGGAGAGAGGCGGCGCTGTCGGATTGTGCGGGGCGGGGTCGGCGGTCGGGTGCATACCCCTCCCGCCGGGGCCGTTCCGGCGTTTCAGCGCTCGCGTGCGCGCGTTAAAAAAATAAATACTAGTTTATTATAGCATATTCCGGGAAGTATTCACAGCACATTCCGGGAAAACTGTTTGGCTTACCGACCGGAATTTTCACGAAAAAATCAGCAGCAAAATCACAATGTATAAAATCCCTAGGGTTGTTTGTCCGCTTCCGCGACAAATACGGCGTGTCGCCTGCCGCCCATGAGGGCGGCAGAAGATGCGCCGGGAAACAGGGCACGCAGGGGAGCCCCCCCTCGCGTGTCCTGCGGGTCCGATGGTCAGCCCGATTTTTATAAGACGAGGTCGAATGTGAGTTTGAGCGAGCCGGTGATGGCAGTCACGTCCGCAACGTATTTGCTGTTGACGTTGGTGCCGTTACCGTCAATGTAGACGTACGCGACCACCTCGACAGCCGTTGTGGACTTGATATTCACGTCGTCTTTGGTGGTGTACGTGGTCGTGGCACTGTCGAAGACGGTGTGCTCGCCGTTGACGGTGACGTAAGCCTTCACAGCCTCGTCGGCACTGGAAAAGGTAGCGGTGATCTTCACTTTACCGGTGAAATCCTCGGAGTCCTTGGAGAGGGTGAGGTACATCTTGTAGGTGAGCATATACTTCGCGTCACCCAGGTCCACCTTGGTGACGTCTGCGCTGCCGGAGACGGCGGTATCCATCTTGTCGGAGGTCGTTGTGTACCAGTTCTTGGCTTCGGTTGCGTGGCCGTTCAGCGTGCTGGCGGTTTCGTAGTATGCCACAGGATAGCACTTCTTGTCAGTGTTGCTGGTCGTCGCATAAAGGGCGGTGTGCGAGTCGGTGAGTGCCCTGTCGGCGGCGTCCGTCTTGGCACCGGCTGCCTTGACGGAGTCGTCGCCGATCAGCAGGAATTTCGCATTGGACTTTGCGGTGACCTGCATACCGGTCGCGGTGACGGATGTGTTCATGGAGAACCATGCGAAGGTGGAGGTGCCGAGCAGGGCGGCGGAGACTAACAGAAGTCCCAGGGTGAGAATGAGTCTTTTCATTGTGTTTTACTCCTTGAAAAAATAATTGACTGTATTTTGACAGGCACCTTGCCTGCGGGGTACGGGTTATTCTCCGACCGTGGCGATAGAGATCGCCATGTCGACCTTGATTTCGCCGCCGATGACGCTGTCCACGCAGTCGGGATCGTCGCCCTCAATCCAGATGACCACGGTGAACCGAATGGTATCTTCGGGGGCGAAATTCTGTACGGTCTCCTCCGTCACCGTCGTCGCAGACAGGAACTCGACCGTATCGGGCTCCGGCCCACTGCCGTCCGACGCGGTGCGCGCATAGGTGACGGGCGTACCGTCGACATACAGACGTATACGGATCGCTTTCTCGATTCCCTGCGTCATGTTCGCGAGGTAGAGCCGATAGGAGATATCCACCGTCGCGGAACCTGCGTTCCGGCAGTAGAACGTGTAGGCAACATAATTTTCGCCGTTGTGCTGACCGTTGATCTGGTCGATGTCGGCAGGGAGCGTGGCGCCGCTGATGTTGGTCACGTTCTCCGCCGCGCCCGCGTTCAGGCGGGAACTCGGGCGCCGGAAGTCCGGCGTCTCGCAGAGCGACAGCGAGTATTTCGAGAAATCGTATTTACTAACCATTACGGTGAAACTGCCGTATTTGTTGTAAAAAGAGGTGACGATATAAATGAGAACCAGCAAAAGCGCGAGTACCGCGAGCAGGATCGGAACCACTTTCATCATCACGCGGTAGCGCTTGACTTCTTTTGCCGCCCGGCGCAGGGCGCGCCCTTCTTTATCAGCCAAGGTCGGCACCCCCTATCCCGGTCGGTGCCCCGAAGAGCGATCCCCGACCGCTGTGAGCGGAGAAGGATTCGGAAGGCAGGTAGCCGAAGCATTCCAGACGTTCGAGCGCACGCAACTGTCCGTCCGAGGAGACGTCCTCGGCGATGACTTTCTGTCCCATGGCGTGCAGGTAGCCGACCAGTCCTGTGAGGACATCACTGTGTACACGGTCGTCGGCAAGTGCGGTCACCTCCGGCGAGAGAAACGCGTAATCCACCGGCAGGCGCATGAGGGGCGCGAGCGGAATTTTATCCGCGCCGCAACCTCTGACCGCGAGCGTGACTCCAGACCGTTTCAGGTGCAGAAGCGCGTCATGCGCGTCGGCGCCGAATTCGAGGAGCAGGGGCGCGTCGAAGCAAAGGCAGAGCGTCTCCGGCTTCTGCAACCTGTGCTGTGCGAGGATCGGGGACAGCCACGCTTCCGGTGCGCGCTCCCGCAAAAGGGCGAGCGGCACATGGACAGCCATCAGGGCGGGCGGCTCCTCCGCACCGTCGAGGAGAGCAAGGCTCTTGCGGATCATACGTGCCGTGAGGGCAAGCCCGACGGCATCGGTATCGGTGACCGGTAAATAATCCGCGGGGGTGAGCGTGCCGAGGTCAAGGCTGTTGATCACGGCGCGTGTTATGTAGCCGCGCGGCTCATTCGTGTCACAGCGGCGGATCGCCGCCACCTGAAAATCGATTGGCGGTATCCCGGCAGACAGCACGCGGGCAACTTCTTCTTCGTACATTCCGGGAACACCTCCTTGCCAAAAAAAATAAGCCGGTTGCAAAAAGAAAGTCTTTTTTGCAACTGGCTGACTTAACAAATCGGTTGAAGTCCCTCTAGTTTTGCGTCACCGTCTTTCGACGGTTTTGCCCATTAATTCAATTATCGCTTCAAGCGCACTACGCGTACAGTCTAGCAAATGCGAATGGCTTTGTCAAGCCCTGCGAAAAAAATTTACTTTTTCCCGCCAAACGAGGGAATACGTGGTTCATCTGTCGTGCGTATTCCGCTCACGGGCAGACATCGCCGCCTGTCGCGGCGGTCTCCTTGGCGGTCAAACGGCGCTTGTCGATGTACATTTCTTTTTCTGCCGCCATCTGCAGGTCGCCGATATGCATGGCGGGCTGGTCATCGCCGAACGAAGACCCGATAGCGATGCGGGTGAGCGCCTGATTATCTTTTTTGATATTGTGGAGCGCAGCGACAAGGCGTGTCAGTTCCTCCTTGCCGATATCGGGGAACAGACCGACAAATTCATCGCCGCCGATGCGGTAGATATGTGTCACGCCGCAAACGTTGCAGAGTGCCTGCGCCACGGAGATGATGAGGCGGTCGCCCGCATCGTGCCCCTCGTCGTCGTTACAGCGCTTCAGTCCGTTGACGTCGAAGTACAGGATGCCGACAGAGCGCGGGGCGGGGGACGCGTTTTTGAGTTTCTCGATATCCTGTGCGTAGGCGGTGCGGTTGCGGCACCCGGTCAGGCTGTCGTGATAGGCGCGGTAGCGATAGTCATGCACATGACGGAGCATGACGCTCTCATGCCCGATGATCCTCGTTTTATAGGCAGTACCGCAGAGGAGAACCATGCCGAAATATGCGCACAGGAAATGACGCAGAATGTAAAGGGGGACAAACAGCATTAAAATCGAGAGGACAAGAGCAATTCCGGCGAAAACAGTCAGGTTATACCGCGGCGTTTCCGCAACGGTATATTTGGCGAAATAGAGGAACGCCGCAAGAATGCTGGCGGACAGGAGACTGTACAGGATCCCGCCGAGGATTGTCGCCGCACGCCCCGACGCCGGGACGGCAAACGCGAGAATCACCTGTATCAGGAAATGAACAAGGGAAACGGTGAAGAGAACGGCATGGATCCGTTTCCCGACGGAGGTCGTCGCGGGGGTCATCGCCGAGAAAAGCCCCATGGCAATCAGCGGGAGCGTCAGCCGCACGAGGATCTTCTCCACATCGGCACCGACGCCGAACCACTCGAGCAGACCGAACGCCGAGAGACACCAGAGCAGGATCAGGACGGTGACGATCGCCTCCGCCGGTGTCAGGAGCGGTTTTATTTCCGTGTTCTGATGCCGGCTCTTCAGACGGACGCAGGCATAGAACATCGAAAATACCGCCGCCGAAAAGGAGAATGCGGCGACCGCGATGGCACCGATCGATGCCCACGGACCTGTCGTGTGAGACTCCTCCGAAGCGGCAGGGACGGGCAAGCCCCCCTCCCGAACCGAAAATATTACCGTTAACAGTATGGCTACGAGTGTCGCTAAAAAAGTGATGAGAACATCGGCACGTCGTTTCTCTCGTCTACCATCGGATGCCAGCACCACAAACCGCCTTTCTGTCCATGACACGCACGCAACGTGCAGATTGTTACAACTGCACAGAAAAGCGGTCACAAAACAGTCATTTCAAGCATTTGGTATTATAACAAACGCATCTGTCAAAATCAATTGGAAAAATTGTAAACATTTTATAACGATTTTGCGGGATTGTCTATGATGTCGCGCAACGGAAAACGCACTGTAAAAAGATAGTATTAATTATTTACCTATTATTATATAAGTTATGCATCGCCGTTATGCACGGTCCGATGCGAAATTTACGTTCAGGACATATTTTTCACGGCGGCGAACCTTGACAACGGGGGCGGGAAGTGCTATAAATAAAAAACAGAATAAAGGGCAAAGCGGTCGTGAGGCCGTGACGCAAAACTAAAGGGACTTTCCTTACCGTAAGTCAGCCAGTTGCAATTTCGGTTGCAACCGGCTTTTTATTTTGCGATACCGACTTGTAGAAGAAAGGAGACAGTGGTCGATGAGAAAACGATATGACAGCGGATGTATATCCCGCCGCGGCGGGCAGAAAAAGCGAATGGGTCGGACTTCACTCATCGTCATCGTCGCCGCGGCGATTCTCCTCGCCTCGTCGCTGACCGCCGCCGCCGTCGTCCTTTTCCGCTCTCTCGTGCGCGGGCGCGGTGACGCCGGTGTCTCGGACCCCGGCAATGACCTCACGATGACGGTGACGGAGCTCGTCAGCGGGCAGGCAGTCACCGCTGACAGTGCCGCGTTTGTACTCCGCGCCCCGGGGGACAGCGTCGCTTTCACCGTCACGCTCAAAAACGATACCAAAACGCATCTGACGCACCGGCACACCGTTTCGGTCAAATCCGTGACGGGCGCGTCCGGCACTCTCTCCGCCGGAGCGGTCGCCGCCGTGAAGAGCGCCGTCCTCGTCTATCGTGACGGCGTGTTTGTCGATACGCTCGCACACCTCACCGAGCAGGGAGAAGGCGCGATCGATGCCCTGGCATTCGTCCCCGGCGGCGGCACCGATACGCATACGCTCTCTTTCGTCCTGCACAGTGACGCGGAGGCTTTCTCCGGGGTATCCGTGAAACTCGGTATTACCGATTACGCGGAGAATGCCGATACCCGTTCCTACTTCTTCGTCACCGACAGTGGCGATCTTGCCGCCGCCGCCGCCGATATCAACTCGGGGCTCCTGCGCGATGCCGACGGCGCGCTTCTCACCCCGACGGTGGTTCTCGCGGGGGATCTGACGCTGACGTCGGACATCACCCTGCGGAACGATTGCATTCTCGACCTGCGCGGAAGAGTCCTCAATCTCGGCAGTCATGTCCTGACCGTCGCCGCCGGAGAAACGACAATCACCTCTTCGACACCGTTTACGACGGGGGTCGGAACACCGAACGGCGAAATACGGCTTGCGGGAAAGACCGCCGCGCTGAACATCCGCGAAGTGACGTCGACAGACGGCGCTGCTGTCTCTCCGGTCTATGCCGCGCTCACCTCGGTAGAAAGTTGCGACGAGGCACGTGCCGTCGCTCTCCTTGCGGAACGGTTTGACGAGATTCTCGGCGAGGGGCTCGCCTCCGGCACGACGGCACAGCCGTTCGGTTCGCTCTCCTACTACCTGTCGGTGGCGGACATCACAGCGACCGGTTGCTCTTTCGCTTCGGGGGTGCTGACGGCGCCCGCCGACCTTGCGGCGACGCAACCGGCAAGTCTCGCGGTCGGAGATACCGTACTTTCTTTCCGTGTGTTCGGTGCGGACGGGGACGCGGTTCTTGCCGCGCTCCGCGCGGGGGCGCTCGCCCATCTGGAGGCGCTTTCCGGGCTCGGCGAGCGCATTACCAGTGACCTGTTTCTCCCCACGCGCATCTCCTCGCTCGGCGTGACAATCACCTGGTCGTCCGGTGCGCCGGATGCCATGTCTGATGACGGCACCATCCGGGATACGGTCACGGACGGGGAAGCGGTGACGCTTTATGCCCGCGTGCGCATCAATGAGACCGTTTATACGCTCACCTATCGTTTTACGGTTTCGAGTATCGATAATGCCATGCGCTTCAGTAACTTCCTCGCCGCGCTCAGCCCCCTGACGCTCAAAGATGTCTGGATGGGCGACGCCAATACGGCAAGCGACGATTTCGTGAAGTCGCACCAGTTCCTGCCGAACACCGTGACGGGCAGTACTTATCAATATGAAAACGCCTATATTTCTCCCGATACTTCGTTGACGACCACTCGCTTCACCTGGGAGGGGTATCAGAATATCGGGCTTTCGGGGCTCACGTACTCGCAGGACGCGACCTATAACTATGTTTCCGTCTACACGAATGCGGCAGGGGAGCAGGCAGTGCTTCTCAATACGCCGGTGTTCAGCACGTTTGCGCAGATCAATGTATCGGCGACCTTTGAGGGCGACGATGAGGTCTATGACGGTGTCATCAATATTATTATTGAGACCGGTAACTACGAGCAACTTCTCGACGGCGTGTTCGATTTCATTGAAGGGAAGATCGCCGAGATCGACATTTACAAGAATCTGATCCGCAGTCGTATGGAAAACGGCATAGCACGCCAGAGCGGCGATTTCTCGCTGACCTCGGTGTACAGCATTTCCGCCTCCAGTATCAGCGCGGGGAAATACTCCATCTCCTTTGACACGTCGGCGAGCGGCGGGCTTTTCACCGCGACCGCCGTACCGCTGACACTGACCTACCGGGGGAAGGAATGTCAGGCATATACCGTCCTCGACGACGATGAGGGCTACGACAACGTGGTGACCGGCAGCGGTGAGTATGTCAAGGTCACGACGGACGGCGGTTACTACTATGTCAGCGCGACCGAAGCGGGCGCGACGCCCGACCCGGACAGTGAAGAGGTCATCGACGGGACGGGGCTCTACCTGCTCCCCGTGACCGGACGGTACGATTTCACGGTCGATATGAGCAAAGCCTCTGCCGTCGAGACTGCGGGCGCCATCAACGTGACGGTGCGCTATACCTATAAACCGCTCGTCAAGTCAACGAAAACCCTGTATCTGACCGTTCCCGCCGTGATCCTGCCGGACAGCGCCGGTTTTTCGGATTACAGCGTGTTCAGTTCGGTTCAGTATCAGATGTTCCGTTACCTCCCGGCGGCGGAGCGCGTGAATGCCTCCGAAGCGTTTGAGGTCAGCGGTACGACCGTCGTCAACCACACGATGCCGTACATTCTGCGCCTCGATGTGGAGCGTTGCAACGGCACCGCAGGCAACTGGTTCGACGGGGAATACCAGGGAGAAAACCTGACAATCGCCTACGGCGACAAGTTGGATTCTCTGCGCTTCTACGTCGGGCCCTCGACCACCTCCTCTGCCGCGGCAGAGACGCGGATCTACGATTTCCTGCGCCTCCTCGGCTGGGCAACGGGGAACACCCGGCTCCCGGCGGGTGCCGTACTCTCGGGCGGCAATACCTACACCGTCAGTTATCGGGACGGCTCTGCCTACGTCACCATTCCCTCCGGTACCGAAGTCACGACGACCGCCCCTACGGCGCAGACCGAAAACGGGTCGTACCTCTACTATGACGCCGGCTCCGGCACGTCGGGCAAGTGGGTCTACTACCGTCTGACCGGTGCCGGAACATACGGAGTCACCTACCTGTCGACGACCTTTTCCTATACCTACAACAAAAAGGAATACTACCTCTGTGACAATGGCGGTACGCTGTCCTACACGACCACTCTCGGCGAAAACTGCTGCTTCACGCTTCTCACGGAGCAGGAAATTCGCGATGCCTCCGTTGCGACGGACGATCTGCTGGTCGGTACCGCGAGTGCGACCGCTGCAGGGACGGATTACTACCTCTATTGCCCCTCCACGGGTCGCTACGTCGCGAAACAGAGCGGGGGCACGGCAATCTCCATGACGACCGACCTCTCCTCCGCCGCGTCTGTACAGCGCAATACGAGCGGGCAACTCTGTATCCGCGGCACGACCACCTATGTGTACATGAGCGTGAGTCAATCGTGGTGGAACACCTCCGTCAGCGTCCTATGGTCCTCCTCCGCGAGGGGGTATGCGACCGCCCTGCACCTCTCCTCCGCAGGGGAAAAAGCGATGGCGGGCACCCTCTCGGGACCCTATACGGTCTATCGTCCGTCGGGCACCGGTTACCTCCCCTTGAGCGAGACGACGGGCGGCGGTACCGCCGTTGCATTCACCTTCGGCGCGGGGGGTGCGAGCGTGTATATCTGCACGGCACCGGACTCCCTCTCCGGGGTCGCCTCTCTCGTGTCCGACGGGCAGGTGTACCTCACCCCGGACGAACTCTCCGTCCTTAAAACCTACTACTGCTATGCGACCGGTGCCGATGAGGCAACGTGGAACACGCTGATTGCCGCGGTTTCCACGACTGCCCCCGGCAGAGTGATCACGGACGGCGTGGCGTTTGACGCCGCGGTCAAGGCATTGACTTCCGGCGCTAGCACCTACTTCAAGCACACGGAACTCATGCGCTGGGCACTGAACGAACAGAACTTTCCCACAAGTGCGTTCTGGGACTCCTCCTACCCGATCGGCAACCCGCCGAACGGCGGCGCATTGCGCTACAACTACACCTACACGACCGTCTCCGGCGTTTCCTACTATTTCCGGCAGACGGGGACCAACTCCCTGAAATCCGGTTACTTCAATGAGGACAACACCGAGTACCTGACCGACCGCGAGGAGGTCGTCCTCCAGGCGTTCTGGCAGAATGCGGGGGCGCTCAGTGGATTCGTCAGCGCGCTGACCGCGTACAGCGTGGTGCCGACTTACCTCAACGAAAGCGCCGCGGGCGTCCTCGTCGCGAGCCTGTATGCCTCCCTCGGTTATCCGAAAGACTTTTCCGCAGATGCGGTGCAGGTCGATGGTGTGCTGTACCCCCGCGTCTCGACGCTCGACGGCTCTCTCGGTGCCCTCGCGCACTTCACGACTCTGACGGAACTGTACGTCGTCGGGGCGACCGAGACCTCCGGCTCCGTGACGACGGCACTCCTCCCCGCGTTCCTCTCGACGGACGCGCTCGCGACCTTCTTCTCCCGCCTGCAAGCAGCATCCTTTGCGCCGCAACTCACGACGCTGGTTTTGCGGAACTGCGCGCAGGGACACGTGACATTCGACCTGACGGGCATGGAGCGATTCGTGGCGCTGACCTATCTCGATCTCGGCATGAACTTCGGCATTACCAACGTCGGCGAACTCCTGAACACGGACTACCGACGTCTCACCTACCTCGACCTCACCGGGATCGGGCAGGCGGATCGCTACAAGGACTTTACGCTCAACATTATTGCCAACAGCCATGACATGACGTTGCTCTGGACACCCGACAGCGGGCTTTCAGCCGACGGCAGCGAGGCATCTTCCGCGCGTTACACCGCCACTCTCTCCTCCTCAGCACTGCTCGCCTGCCTGAAAGAACTCGCGCAACTCGACAGCCGGTATATGCAACTCTTACGGTATCTGTACACAGAGGGGGGCACGAGCGGCACGCATGAGGTCATTTGGCAGATCACGGAGGGGAACACCATGTATCCCTCCCCCGTTACCTCCGCCGCCGACATGGCGACGCTGCTCGCCCGGGCGAACGAAGCACTCGGGACGGCGAAACAGGGCAACTACTACGGGCTCTACATTTATTATAAGGGAAACGACGTGAATAACGAGGTCGGCACCTTCCGCTGCGGCCGCGTCTACCGCATCGTGTGGAATGCGGATAAAACGGCTTTCGTCTATGACGACGCCGCAGGCGGGACGCGCGTATGCGAGGAACTTGCCCCCGCCGAGTTTATTCTGAGACCGTTGTCCGCGCGCAAGACGGGTGCCATCTATTACCTGACCGCGGCGGGCTCCTACTACGGTGCCAACAAGTTCTATACCATGACCTTTGACGAGAACGGATTTTATTATCTCAAAACGTTCGGCTCCGCGACTCCGCTCATGGGCTCCGACGGGAGCGCGTCGGCACTCCTGAATCCCGCCGGGACGACGGGATCGTCCGCGTACTACCGCATCAAGAACGGCAGGCTCTATATCACGACCGGCAATGACTATTCCGGCACCGGCGGCACCGAGTCGATCGAGGTGACGGCGACCGTCATCATCGACGGGGTGTCTTACGAACGCGTGTTCAAGGTCACGGTCATTGGCTGATCTTACTCCGCAATCACGACATGGATCGAAAATCCGGGAAAGGAGGAAACCATGAAACGAAAAGGCATTATCATCGCGCTCATCATCGCCGCCGTGCTGTTGCTCGGCACCGCAATCGGTACGCTCGCGTACTTTACCTGGCATCGCACAAGCGAGCCGGGACTGACGATCACGCCGGACGGCAATGTCGTGACGGTTTCCACCTTTGAGGAGTTGTTCCGTGCCTCGCAGGCATCGGCGTATAACGACGGTGCCGCTGTCGCCCCGGCAACCTCCGCTTCCCGCATCACCCTGCGCTTTGCGGCGGATATCCTCATGGAGACGGATCTCACGGTCACGGCGGATGTCAATCTGGATCTCGACGGTCACGATCTCCTGACGGGGGGACACACCCTTTCTTTCCGCCACACCTATCACGGTGCCTTTGTCATGGCGGGGGGCAGGGTGATCCTCTCGGCGGACGGCGCGGGCGCCGTCACGGCGGAAACGCCCAATGCGGCGATCCTCTTCGACGGCATGACGGTCGGTACACTGTCCGTCGACGGCACCTTTACGGCGGCGGACGCCGACACATACCTGCGCATCGTCACCGCATCTCCCGCCTATCTTGCCTATCATTTCTTCGGGATGGTCGCCTCCGCCGTCGCGGACGACGTGACGCTCCCGGTCTCCCCCGCAGGCGCGCCGGAAGACGCCCCGACCGCCTTTACGGCATCCCTTTACTGGCGGGTTGCCAAAGCCACCTGTCCGACGCACGGCACCGCCCCTTGTGCGTATCTGTTCGGCGACGCCGATCTCCCGCGGCATTATCTCGGTTATGCGGGAGCGACCGTTTCCTATGTGACGGCGGCGGGGGTACTGGATCCCTCCGGACGTTTGACCGGCACGGGGGACGAGACGCTGACAGCGACCCTGACGGTCGACGGTACCGCCTACACCTGTTCCTTCGACCTCCATGCGCCGGACATCTCCACCGCCGCGGCTCAGGCGACCGTCGCCGCGGATATGGTCGCGCGTTATCTCGGACGGTTCTATGTCGGGACTGTCACGGACGGCGACGGAACAGTGACGGTCAATAAATATGTTCTGAATCGGGATATCTACCTGCCGGCGCGGTTTGCCGCTCTGCCGCTGGTGAAGGTGTCCTATGCCGGGTATACCGTGGAGGGATCCTCCACGTTCCCGAGAGAGAACCAGGCGACCGCGCCCACCGAGGATACGGTTCTCTTTATCCCCACCTCCGATACCGGGATTCTCGAGGTCACGGTGACCTCCCTGACCGGCACGTCTCTCGGAACCGACCGTTATACGATGACCAGTGACAACACGGTGACGGTACGGAGTGCCGTGACCGTCGCGAACGACCTGCTCAAAAAGTGGTACGGCGCGGAAATCAGCATCTCGGCGAACGGCGACGGCTCCTATGCGTATTCCGGTCCCGACAGCGCCGACGCGTTCTCCGGCTATCTTCCGCTTTACGGCATGGCGTATTACAATACGTATAACGGCGGAGCCTATGCCGCCGCCTATCCGGGGGTCGAGAGTATTCGCTATTCGGTCGTGTACGGCAATACTGCGGCGGAATACTATGCCATCACCGACGAGGGTGACCCCCTGTGGCAGCGGCTGTCCGTCGCGACAGGGAAGCCTGAAGAGGATGCCGGCAGAGTGTACCTCAATATCGAGTTGCGCGTCACTTACGGGGGCACGACCTCCGACGTGACCCTGCAGATCCCGATCGACTGCCGCCTGCGCGGCGGCGACACAGGGCTCAGCCGCTTCCTGCCGTACTATTCGGTGCTGAACCGCACGGTTGCCGACGAGACGGGTGGCTATACGCTCTCTTCGTTCTACCTGCCGTTCAATTTTCAACGCGATCTGCCGGTGTACTGCTACGCATTTACCGTGGACGGTGCGGACACCGCCGCGATGGAAACCCTGCGTTCGATCCTCGGGCTCACGCTGGTGGACGCAGACGGGAACGAGACGGCTCTTAAGGGCGTCATTGAGACTGTGACGGTTACGGACGATGACGGCACGTCGAGTACCTATCCGATTCTATCCTTTGCCGCCTCGCTTACAGGGACGCTGGCGTCCGAGAGTGCCTGGCGCACCAATGCTTTGAGCGGTAAGGCGCGTTATCGCATCACCCTGGACACTGCCGCTATCCCGGCGACCAACACGCAGGTGCGGTTGGTCTACCAGTACAAGATGGCATATGCGGCGGGCGGCTTTACGACCTATGACAGTTTCAGCGATTTCACGATCCCCGGCGTGCTTCATTACGGGGCGGAGATCGCGGACGAAAACTTCTTTATCTGGCTTTACAACAGTTTCCGTACCTCCGGCGATGCCATCATCAGTGCCGACGGGGCGCTGATCCGCACGGACTGGCTGACCCGTAATGTGCCGCTTGATTTCCCGAGCAGCGGGGACACCTATCTGCGCGCGGTGACGGACTTCACCGGTATCCGGTACATGACCGGCACGCAGTATGTGGATCTCACCGGTGCCACCGTCTCGGAGGGCGTCATCCGCGAGATCGCCTCTATGCGTTCGCTTCTGACGCTCAACCTCACTTCCTGCGGTATTGTGCTGACCACCACGGACGAGAACCCGTTCGAGGCATGGTATGCGGACGGTTCCGCCCTCTCCAATCTGACGACTCTGCGCCTCGGTGGGAACCGCATTTATTCCTTTGTGTGGCTGGAGACTTTCTGCACGAAGGTCGCCACGTCACTGACCGACCTGTATCTGAGCGGCAATGTGCCGGTACCGGGCGTGACGGCAAGCGCCGATAACGTGTTCTACGGCTCCGCTGGACTGTCCAACTATGACACCTATCAGGCACTCCAGAATGCCGGTATTCGCGTGTATTCCGGAGGCGGGACGGATACGCCCGCGCTGTTTGCCGACAGCCGCTCTTCGTCACAGGTCTATCTTGCCCTGCGCAACCTGGAATACCAGAACACGCTCCCCGCGGGCGTGGAGATCGAAAACGTGTATGCCGACCTGAGCGTCAGCCCGGCTGATTACGGCATTTCCGCGACCGGGATCACCAACGGTGATTACAACTGCACGCTCACGGGCGTCACGCTGGCGTTTGCCCGCGTCAGTGACACGGTATTTTCCCTGACCTATACGGCAACCGCGTCGGGCGGCGGACGCTATCAGATGGTACTCCGGTTTACGGTGACGTACCTCTGACCTTGCCGCACACCACTCAATCAAAAAGAGAAAGGAGTTCTGCGATGCAGACACCGCAACCGCAAGAGCGCAAACAACTGCTGGGACAACTGATCATCACCGTCGCCGTGGCGGTTCTGTGCATTTCCGTGCTGTTCGCATGGCTCCTGATCCGTGACCCGTCGCTTGCCTGGTTCGCCTCCAACAAGCGGGCGGAAGTCGCGGGGATGCAGGTCGGTACCAGGAACGACCGTCTCTGCTTGGAGGATACCATCACGGTGGTGCCGAGTGTCGGCGAGATCACCTATAACCCGTTGCAATACCTGCGCGGGAGTGACGGCGTGTACCGGGAAGTCACAAAGGACGCGTCGGGCGGTGGCGATGAGGCGGGCACGATTGACGGCGAAACATATTATTATGTACTTGACAGCGACGGCGCACGGGTGCCCCTCCGCCTGACCGGGCTGTTCCCCGGAGAGGAACTGCGCGTGACGGTGCGCTTCCGCGTGACGGGAGAGACGCCGATTGCCTATCGCCTCTCTCTCTCGGATTTCGATGATACAAACGGGCGCTTTACGGTTGCCGAGGGCGAGGGCAATACGCCCGGTACTTACAGCCTGCTCGGCATTTTCCGGGCGCGTCTCCTCGCTATGTCGGCGTCCGGCACCGCCCCCACCTATACGGAGGGGACGGAGAGCGGGCAGTATTTCGCGACCTACGACACCACGGCGGGGACGTCCGTTCTCACGGCAGACCCGTTCACCGTCGTCACGGGTGTTGCAAGCCCCGGGAACGGCGTCATCAGTTGCACCTTCGGCATCGGCATACACCTCGGGGATCCGGATGCCGGTACGCAGTATTATGCTCTGCACGGCACCACCACCAATATGCTCTCGAAAAAGCAACTTCGCATCGGCTCGCTGACGTTGGCGGAGGATGAGACGGCAGGAGGCGGCGTATGAAGAAACGGCTTTTGTACCTGATTCTCTCCCTGACGCTGCTCATCGCCGTCTGCATTCCGACGACCGTCGCGTGGTTCATGCGCGGCGACAGGACGGATATGACTCTGGAACTTCTGGAGATCAATTCCCTCGTCACGCTGTACCGTGCCAACGACGGCAACCTCAACGGCGTACCGGACCTCGCCCCGTCGTCCGTCGCCATGAAATACTACACGGAACTCTATGATTTCGTTGACCCCGTGTCGGATTATGCCCAAAGCGCGGACGCGATCCCGACGGAGGTCAAAATGAAACTGGAAATGCCGGCGTTTTTGCCGGGGAGCGCCTATACGTTCAAGTTTGCCATCGAGAACAACAGCGACGCAGATAACCTCATTCGCCTCGAGATGGACGCGAACGATGCGACCGACAGTTCGGGCGGGGCTCTGCTCCGCGCACTTTCCGTGCGGGCGGTGGAGATTCTGCGTCCTGACGGAGAGGGAAACTATCGGCTGGACTATGAAAACAGCCGGAAGGTCTATCTGGCAGATGCCGGGACGGGAAGTATCACCGAGGTGTTTTCCTCCGTCCTGCCGGGCGTCGTCAGCGCCCAGAAGAACGGCGACCCGACCGTGAACTGTCGGGACTATTGGCTCATCGTGACACTAGAGCCCCGCGAGACGGTCAACGCGCATATCCGTTCGCTCAACACCGAGCGTGAGGCGGCGGGAGAACCCCTCCTTGACGAGATCGACGAGGCGACCTATAACGCTCTCGCCGGGCAGACGCTCACCGGGCTCGGTTTCCGCCTGGTCTTTGATGTCACGAGCGACCTGATCCACGCGAATTGACGCCCGGTACCCGGTGTCGAAGGACGCCCCCTCCGGTGTCGTCCGATCGCCCGATACGCCGCAAGAGAAAATAAAGAACAGCAAAACGGAGAGTGTCTCAGGGGAAGAGACACTCTCCGTTTTATAAAAGAAGATCCGTAAAATCCCGGCGCGCGGTTGCGTCCCGGATGTCTCCACATGGACACAAAAGGATTTTACGCGCATATCATGCGGTTACCAGGTGGGAAATGGCATCGGCGGATACACCGGCTCTGCCGATGCCGCGCTGTCGCAGAGCGAGAATATTGCTCAAACCGACCGGCGGTCGACGCTCAGCGGATGAAGTTGGTCGACACGCGTTTCTCCGGCACAGGGAGCCCGTATTTCTCGCGCCCGAGGGCAATGCTCCGCATGAGAAAGACCATGTTTTCTGCGAGTGCCCGCATCATCTGGAGCCCCTCGAAATCCTCCGCCGCTTCGCCGGGTTTTCTGCCGTGGATGCCGTTCCAGTATTGTCCGGAGGCCACCGGCATGCCGGAAATGGTAAAGTATTTATTCAGTTCATCAAAAGTGGACGTCAGGCCACCAAGTTAAGTTTTCTCGAACCAACCGCAAATTCTGTACTGATTTTGGCGGCGCCCCGCGAGGAAACAAATCAAAACGGAGAGCCACTTCCAATCG
>SFZB01000054.1 GCA_004558975.1 bacterium | reverse complement strand
TATCTTCTTTGAAAAAGACAGATATTAAAAGGTTCTATAATTACCTTGCAGATGAAAGACATCTAAAACCGGCGACTATTGACAATATCCATACGGTTCTTCATCAGATTTTGGATATGGCAGTTGATGATGATTATCTCAGAAATAACCCTTCCAATAATGTGCTGAAAGAGTTAAAGCAGTCCCATTGTTTTCAAACGGAGAAACGCAGAGCCTTAACGAGACCGGAACAGGAATTATTTTTGAGCTATCTGAAGAATACACCGTCTGCAAGTTTGTGGTATCCAATTTTTGCGGTGTTGGTTGGAACGGGACTTCGTGTTGGTGAAGCAACGGGTCTCAGATGGTGCGACATTGATTTGGACGAAGGAATTATCAATGTTAATCATACGCTGGTATATTATGACCATAGAACCGACGGTAGTAAGCGTGGCTGCTATTTTAATATCAATACCACGAAAACGCCGGCTGGCAAACGCCAAGTCCCGATGTTGGATTTCGTCAAAGAAGCATTCCTTATGGAAAAAGAAAGACAGGAGCTTCTTGATATTCATTGTGAAGCTGTTGTAGACGGATATACTGATTTTATCTTTCTTAACCGTTTTGGACAACCGCAACATCAGGCAACCCTTAACAAAGCAATCCGTCGTATTATCCGTGACTGCAATGATGAACAGCTTTTGAAAGATGAAAATGCAAAGGTTTTGCTTCCGCATTTTAGCTGCCACTCATTAAGGCATACATTCACGACAAGAATGTGTGAAGCAGGGGTTAATGTAAAGGTTATCCAGGATACGCTTGGACACAAAGATATTTCTACAACCCTTAATATTTATACCGATGTGACGAAGGAGTTAAGGAGGTCTGAATTTGAAGGTCTTGACTCGTACTTCAAAAATGAGTATAATAAGGCGAATGAAGTATTATAAACTGCTCGTTTTCGTGGGCATTAGATTTACATCATTTACACCAATTTCTACAAATAATGCTGCTCCGAGGGTGTACGTTTAGGAGATAGGAAAGTCTAAAAATGGGCTTCAAACAACATATCAGTAGAACTTGGCAGATGATAGAACAGCAAGTGAATGATGTACCATTTCGTCCCCACCATGAAGCCGACGGACAAGTAAGGATCGTGTCTTGTGGGGAACCGCCCTTGTGAACTAAAAGGGGGTTCCCCACACCCTTTCCCGAAGAACTTGCGTGATTCTCTATAGCCCCGCCCGCACAGACAAAAACAATGATAACGAAAAACAGAGACAGCCGTTTGATGCTGTCTCTGTTTCTTTTTTTCGGTTTTGATTTCGTTTGTCTCCCCGCGTCACTGCGCGGCGGTGTCCACGATTTTGCAGCCGTCGAGGACGAGATCCTCGGCGAAGCGGAGCGGCGCCCTGCCGGTGATGAGACACCCGCGGAGCGTGAGATTACGGCTGAAATAGCCGAACCTGTCGCCGTCGATCACGGTGTCGGTCACGACGACGTCGCGCGCGCCCCAGAGCAGGTCGTCGCCTGTGAGCGTCGAGAAATCAATCGAGGAGTCGGTGAGTGACCGCAGTGCCCCGTCGCCGAGAATCTCCACATTCTCCGCGCGGCACTCGGCGCAAAGAGTCAACAGCCTCTCGCCCTCAAACCGCGCGTCGCGAAGCACCATTTCACGGCATCCGCCGGCAAAACCCCCGGCGTTGACCGCCATACGCTCGACCGTCACCGTCTCGGCGCGGAAGAGCGCCTCCGGCGCCAGCATCTCCCCGCCCTGCAGGTTGAGGCATACTCCGCCCCACAGCGCGCGGGCGGCAGTCGGCGCGAAAACGCACTCCGAGAGGAGCGAATCCGCGAGCCGCGGGAGCGCTCCCTCCCCCGTGAAGCGGCAGCCGAGCAGCGTCATCTCGCGGCAGTCCGCGAGGGCGAACGGGTCGTTATATGCGGTGTTTTCCAGCGTCAGCCGCGCGAGCGGCGCGGCGCCGTCCCCCGGCGCCGTGAAATTCTGCGTCGCCAAAGCGTCACGCTTTCGTCCGCAGCTCGCGGTAAGGATCGAGATCCCCGACGAACACCGGCTTCAGACGGAACGTAAAGGAAATGTGCTCTTCACTCAGCCGATACTCCGGCAGAAGCTCGGGGCCGCAGGAGTTCGAGCCGATGCCCGCCTGACGGTAGTCGATGATGACGGTCGTCTCATGCTCCGGCACAAGTTCATAGTGATGCCGCTTCTCGGTCAGTTGCTCGGGCGAGAAGTGCGTCGCCGTCAGCGAGAAAGTGTCCGCCGTGAAGTACAGCCCCTGCCCCCCGACGTCCGAAACGGCGGCGAAGCGGCAGCCGTCATGCGCGCCGTTCTCCTGCGGACGGATATACGGGACGTAGTTCTCCGTCACCGTCGTGCGGAAGTCTCCGAGGTGCGCGGCGAGCCGCTTGTCGGCATAGGATTCGACAGGCCCGTAGCCGAAGTAACGCACGTTCTCGCACCCCTCCGGCATCGTCAGGCGGAACCCGAAACGCGGCAGCGGCGCCTGCTCCAGGATTGCCGGGTAAACGTCCGCGTCGCACGCGACGGTCAGCCCCGCCGCACTCACGGTGTACGCCACCGTCATTTTCGCGCGCGGGCGCAGTCCGGGCACCGAGAGCGCGATGCGCGCGCGGAGCGTCACGCGGTCGGACGCCACCTCGGGCGCCTCCCATTCGTAAAATTCGGGCTTCGCCTTGTCCAGACGCATGGCGTACCACTTGGTTTGAATGTTGCGGTCGTTGTCCGTCGGGGCACGCCAGATGGTCGGCGCCATCGGCGCGAGGAGCATCTCCATGCCGTTGTCGACGAGCGACTCGAGCAGTCCCGTGTGGCGCCCGAACGTGTACACCGTCTCGTCGGCAGACACGATGAAGGCGTCCGGCGTATCCGCCAGCGTCACGGGTACCGCCGCGCGGTCATACACCGCCGCACGGTCGTCCGAGAGGAGCAGCTGCGCCGCCCCGACCTCGTACCCCGCCTCCGAGAAGTCGGTGGGTTCGCGGTAGCGGACGGACATATCCAGCGTCGTCACACCCGTCGGCGTGAAGCCGGAGAAGAGACGGTAAGTCTTTACCTCGCGCGGCTCGTTGTCGAGCGGTACGGAGCCGGAGAACAGCAGTTCCCCGTCCTCGCGCACCTGCCACACAAGATCGAGGTCGGCGAGGCTCTCAAAGTAACGGTAGCTCTCGACGACGACCTCGCCGACAGCGTTGCCCGCCGTCACCGCGAAAGGCTTCAGTGCCTCTTTGAGTTCGAGCATGCCCGTGCCGATTTTGCGGTCGGGATAGACCAGCCCGTCGACGCAGAAGTTCCCGTCGTGGATCTCTTCGTTAAAGTCGCCGCCGTAGGTATAATGCGGGTCGGCATAAATATTTTCCCCGGTCGCGACCGAGTGGTCACAGTATTCCCAGACGCACCCGCCGAAGAAACGGTCGTCCGAGCGCATGAGCTTCCAGTACGCGGCGAGGTCGCCGGGGCCGTTGCCCATCGCGTGACAGTATTCGCAAAGGAACAGGGGGCGACGGCTCGTCTCGACAATCTCCTGCATCCACCGGAGCGTCGGATACATACGGGAGTCGACGTCGATATAGGTGTCTGCCTTGGCGGCTTCCGCAACGGCTGCGTCGTCGCTCGTCATCAGTTTCCAGTTCACATATGCCGACTCGTCCTCGGAATGCACCGGGCGGGAGGGGTCGACGCGGTGGAAGTACTCCGATTGCGCGCGGTGGTTGCGCCCGCACCCCGATTCGTTCCCCACGCTCCACATGATGATTGAGGGGTGGTTCTTGTCCCGCTCGAACATCCGTTCGGTACGGTCGAGGTATGCCGGCTCCCATGCGGGGTCGTCGGTCAGTTGGTTCCACTGCCCCACGCATTGGAACCCGTGCGTCTCGATGTCCGCCTCGTCGCAGACGAACACCCCGTATTCGTCGCAGAGCTCATAGAAACGCGGGTCGTTCGGATAGTGCGACGTCCGCACCATGTTGACATTGTGCCGCTTTAGGATCATCAGATCCTCGCGGATGTGGTCGATGGGCGTCGCGTGCCCGAGGATCGGATGGCTCTCGTGGCGGTTGACGCCGCGCGCCTTGACGGATCTGCCGTTGAGCAGAATCACGCCCTCCCGGATTTCCACCCGCCGCACACCGACGGGTACGCGGATGACTTCCCGCCCCGCCTCGATATACAGCGTGTAGAGCGTCGGATTCTCGTCGCTCCAGAGTGCCGGCGACGAAAGCGTGGCGACGTCGAGCGTCTCACGCCCGGAAATGCGCTTGACCCCCCCGGAAAGTACGTCTCCGCCGGGGGAAAGTAATGTATAGTTGACATCCAGTGCGCCGTTCGTCTCCACCTCGCAGGTGACGGCGGCGGCGGTGAGATCGTCGGTGAGCGCCGTCTTGACGAAGAAGTCGCATACATGGACGCTGTCGCGCGCGACGAGCAATACCTCGCGGAAGATGCCGGACATACGCCACATATCCTGATCCTCGAGGTAGGAGCCGTCGCACCACTTGACGACCAGCACCGCCACCGTGTTACTGCCCGCATGGAGGCGCTCGGTGACATCGATCTCGGACGTGCAATGGGACACTTGGCTGTAAGCGCAGTACGCACCGTTGACGAAGAGATAGAAACAGGAGTCCACCCCCTCGAAGGTCAGATAGACGCGCTTCCCGTCGAGCATGGACGCGTCGACGCGGAAGTCACGGATATACAGCCCCGCGGGATTGCGCTCCGGCACCTTGGGCGGGTCGACGGGATACGGGTAGCGCACGTTGGTATATTGCGGCACGTCATAGCCGCGGTCGAGCATGGTCTGCCAGGAGCGCGGTACGGGCATGGTCTCCATGGCGCCGCGGTCAAAGCCGGGGGCGAGGAAATCCTCGACCTCGTCGACGCTCTCATAGTAGCGGAAATCCCAGTTTCCCGAGAGCGTTTTGACAAAGGCGGACGCCCCGCGGTTGCCGCGGTCGGCGGCGGCTCTGTCGGGGTAAGGAATGAAGTAAGCGTGCGGTTTTTCACACCCGTCGTGGAGTGTTGCGAGCGTTTTGTGGTAGTCGGGGATTCCAAGCGGCATGGCAGTATTCTCCTCGTTTTACCCGCCTGTTTCCGGCGGGCGAATTGGTAATTTCATTATACAGGGAGGAAAATCGAAAGTCAATCCGTTTGGCACGTAATTCCATGACTTCCCCACGCGCTTATTCGCACGGTTACTCTTTACAAAACGTGTGAAATGCGGTACAATAAATTGCCGACGGTTGGCGCCGCGGCGAAGTATCGACACGTTGCCACCGGGGTGGCACGGAGGTTGTGATGGCGGAAACCACCAAAAAGAAAAAAATCCAGCAGTTTGTAGAGATGACCGTCGGTATTCTGATGATGGCGGTCGGCATTTACTTTTTCAAGATTCCGAACGGCTTTTCGACCGGGGGCGTCTCCGGCATCGCGACCGTCCTCGGTAAAGTGTTTCAGGGTGGTAAGCTGTGGTTTCTGACCCCGGCGACCATTATTTTTGCTCTGAATATCCTTTTGCTCCTCATCGGTTACCTGTTTCTCGGGAGGAGTTTCGGCATCAAGACGGTGTATTGCAGCCTTGTCTATTCCGGCGTCATCTGGATTTTCGAGCGTCTGATTCCGCTTGCCGAGCCGCTGACGAACCAGCCGCTGATGGAGCTCATTTACGGCATCATGCTCTCGGGTATCGGCTCGGGGCTGATTTTCCACGCGGAGGCGAGTTCCGGGGGGACGGATATTCTCGCCCTGATTCTCAAGAAGTACACGCCGCTCAACGTCGGGAAAGCGCTTTTGTGCGTCGATATCCTGATTGCGGCGACCACCTTCCCCGTTTTCGGCAGAGAGGTGGGACTGTTCTCCATGATGGGGCTGTTCCTCAAGACGTTCCTTGTCGACGCCGTGATTGAGAACATGAACGTCTGTAAATCGTTCACGATCGTGACGACCCACGCGGACGAGATCGTGAAGTACATCATCGAAGATATGCACCACTCCGCGACCGAGACGGAGGCGCGCGGCGCCTATACCGGGGAGCCGAAGACGTTGATCTTCACCTCGTGCCGCCGGATCGAGGCGGTGCGTCTGAAGAAGAAGATTTATGAGATTGACCCGAATGCGTTTGTGACGGTGCAGTCGACGTCGGAGATTATCGGCAGAGGTTTCCGCTCCGTCTGATACGAGGCAAGAGATAAGGGCGGAGTGAAACGTGTCGCCCACGGCAAACCAAAAGTAAAAGTATTTTCGCGCCAGCGAAAATACGTCAGGCAAACAAACGGTTTCTCCGATCAATAAAGAAGTTTGCCGTGGCAACGCCCCCTAAATTAAATAAATTTTTAAGGGCAACTGATATTGACTTTTCAAAGGGAAACGAAAAGCTGTGTCGGTTGCCTCTACTTTAAGAGACGAGGGGGAGCCGCCGAAATTCTTTCGGTGAACGAATTTCGGCGAGCGACAAGCCGGAAAACCTTGTCCTGCGAGGGAGGCT